>JAGBXE010000166.1 GCA_017629455.1 Kiritimatiellia bacterium | reverse complement strand
CCTTGATGCCGACGAGTTGATTGGCGTTCGTGAGTTTGCTGCGGGCGAGGAATGCCTTTATGATGAAGAGCGTGATTTTTCAAATCAGGCGGCAGCTGGGGTAAAGTGGCTTGAGATTAAGCGTGGGCAGTTTGCGATGTGCTGGCCAAAAACTTGTGTCCATGCGCCTGCTGTTACGACGGATGTTCCGAAGATCGCGCACAAGCTTATAGTAAAGATAAAGGCGTAAAGCAGAGATGAGGAATAAGTATTTGCCATTCGAGATTCTTCATGAAGATCGCGATCTTATTGTAATCGATAAGCCAGCTGGTCTTCTAACTACGCATACGCATTTGTACGGCCGTTATGCGCGCGAGGAACAAGCGAGCGCTGAGAACTTCCTCAATCAGTACGTGCGCAAAGGGCAGATAAAAAGCAGAAAGAGAGTTTGGCTTATCCATCGCCTTGACCGCGATACGAGCGGCGTCATGATGTTTGCCAAAGAACGCGCCATCGCAGAAGCATTTAGAGAGCGCTGGGGGCACCTTACAGAGAAAACGTATTTGGCAGAGGTTGAGGGGGAGCTTACTGAAGAAAATGGTTTCTTCGAATCGTATCTTAAAGAAGATAGCGACGGATATAAAGTAAGGTCGGTAAAACCTAGCGCAAACGCAAAGCTCTCACGCACAGAGTGGACGCGCATATCAGTTTTACGCGGCAGGACCTTAGTTGAGGTCAAATTGAAGACGGGTCGCAAAAATCAGATTAGGGTACATTTTTCAGAAGCAGGTCACCCGGTAGTAGGCGATGTAAAATACGGCGCGCGAAAGGCACCTCGTATGAAGCTTCATTCGTTAAGGCTTCAATACGTCCATCCCATAACAGGAAAGAGTTTTTGTTTTGAGTCGCGAGGAACGATGTAATGAGGATATTTGATACGCATTGTCATTTTGAGACTACCGACATTGGCGAGATTACATCTATTCTTTCTCGCGCGCAGCAAGCAGGCGTAGAAAGAATTCTTGCCGTTGGCGGCAGCCCTTCGCTCAATGAAGGTGTCGGCGCGGCAGTTAAGGCGAACTCAACGTTAGTTGTTGGAGCAGTCGGTTTTGATAGAGATCAGCTAGGCCAAAGGAACGAACTTCCTAAAGAGTTGGATCGTCCGCTGTTTACGCCAGTAGCTTGGGGCGAGATTGGGCTTGATTATTATTATTCGCCCGAAACGCGACAACAGCAGATGGAGCTTTTTGCTTCGCAGCTCGAAGAAGCAAAGCGCCGCGATTTGCCAGTCATCATTCACACGCGTGAGGCATTTGAAGATACGCTAGCGCTTCTTAAAGAAATTCCATCGCGAGGAGTTATACATTGTTTTACTGGCACTCCTGAAGAGGCGAAGGCTTATCTTGATCTTGGGTTTTATATTTCGATCTCTGGTATCGTCACATTCCGCGCTGCCGACAATGTGCGTAAGTCAGCTCTAGTTGTTCCTCCTGAACGCATCTTGATCGAAACGGATGCGCCATTCTTAGCGCCAGTGCCAATGCGCGGAAAGGCAAATGAACCAGCCTTCATTGTGCACACTTGCGAGTTTCTGGCAAAGTTGCGCGGAATGGATATTGAGGAATTTGCCGCGCTTACATACGCCAATGGTGAAAGGGCATTCTCATGACGATGACAGATTTTGATGCGTACTTCATGAAGATGGCTATGCGTGAAGCTGAACGGGCCGCCGAAGACGGCGAGGTGCCGCTTGGCTGCGTAGTGGTGGAGCCTCAAGTCCTTGAGCCCGCGCATGACGGCCACGCTGCGATTTATAATCCCGATCCAACTTTTGCGCGGATCCTTGGGCGTGGTCACAATCAGACAGAAATGCTAACCGATGCTACTGCTCACGCAGAGATGCTTGCGATGTCGTCGGCGTTTCAAGCAAAAGAGAGTTGGCGGCTTACGGGAGCTAGGTTGTATGTAACGAAAGAGCCTTGTCCAATGTGCGCAGGAGCAATTGTCTTGGCAAGGCTAGATGCTGTAATATGGGGCGCGTCAGATCCTAAGCGCGGAGGAGGAAGCGTATTTAGGATTTTTGATCATCCTGGCATTAATCACCATCCGGCTATTGTTACAGGCGTTATGGAGCGCGAATCAATGTCGCTCTTGCAAGGCTTTTTCAAAGCGCGCCGATCCTGATGGCAGGGAAGACAAAACTTAACTGCCGCAGAAGTTGATGTAATAATCGTGTAATACTTTCTTGCGCCTATTGTGGTACGATAGGCACATGGAGAAAGTATTTGAGTTTCGCAATTATTCATGGCTCTTTGTCTGCGGAGCGTTAGCTGCGGGCGAATTTGCAGCCTCACGCATGTCAGGGGCGTCGGGGCTTTGGATTTTTTGTACGTTCTCTGCTATCTTAATTGCGCTATTCGGTTACGGTGTGGGCGTAAAGGGTTGGCATTTAGTAGTCGTATTTTTTCTAGGTGCGGCCTTATATTTCCATGCGAGCATGAAAGACGAAGAGCTTTTCCGCTTGCGCCCATGGATGAGAGAGTCGGTTGAACGCTTAAGGCGTAGGCCGCCATCCTTTGCTGTAGCTACTAAACTTCGCCGCAATCTGTCGAAGCGCGTTGGAATTGGTCTTAGCGATGTTCATGAAGTAGCTTCGCTTAATCGGGCAATACTTCTTGGCGAGCGGCGCGGCATATCGCCAAATGCTAGGCGCGCATTCGTTGAGTCGGGGGCAATCCATGTTTTTGCAATTTCAGGTTTGCACGTTATGGCAATTGCTCGCCTTCTTACATTTATACTTTGTTGCTCTTTTGTTCCACGGCGCTTTTCGGGATTGCTAGCAATTCCAATTTTGTGGTTGTACATTTGGGCAGTTGGCGCTCCTGCTAGCGCGATTCGCGCCGGGATGATGTCGACACTATGTTATTTAGCTCCTGTATTCGGTAGGCGCCCCGATGGCATTATGGCGTGGTCGCTTACTTTTTTAATTGTGCATTTATTCGATCCTTATAAGATAAGCGATATTGGCTCAGTTCTTTCGTTTGCAGTGATGTTATCTATTTTAGTTGCTTCAAAGAGCGGCGAGAGTAGTGGCTTTACTGGGGCGTTGCGAATAGCTGTAGCGGCTTGGGTCGTGGGCGCTCCCATTACGGCGTATCATTTCGGCAGGCTTACTCCTGGGGGGATGCTCTCAAGCCTTGCGCTTATTCCATCAGCTACAATTTCCGTTTCAGTTGGAGTTGCAGGGTTGGCAGCAAGTTTTATTTCGCCAGTAGTAGCAGCTCACCTTAACCGCTTGTCAGGTTTATTCACCGAGGCAATGGCGGCGTTAGCCAATGTATTAGCGAGCCTACCGTTTTCGAATTTCGAAACGGGGCGGTGGACGTTAAGCGTATGCTTTTTATGGTATGCGTTTTTAGGCGCGGCGCTTTGGATCAGCGCGTATTTTCGGCAGAAGCGCCGTTCGCGCATTCTGTAGTTGCCTTGCGCATGAATTTTGGGTTGTTGCCGGCTATGACAATTGCAACTTCGCCTTTTACTTTAGCGGCCGCGAATTTAGCGGCTAAGTCTTTTAGGTAGCCGCGTTCAACTCGCTCATGGAGCTTCGTAAGTTCTATGCAAACTGCTGCTTCCCTGTCGCCTAAGACGTCGAGCGCGGCGGCGAGAGTTGCACCAACACGGAAAGGAGATTCGTAGCAGATAAGAGTGTGTTCTTTGTCAGCGTCTTCGGCAAACCAGTTGCGCAATGCGCCTGGGCCACGTGGCGGAAAGCCGCGGAATGTGTATGACGAAGTTGAAAGGCCGCTTAATAGAAGTGCTACATCAACAGCGCAAGGGCCAGGCACAATCGTGTATGCTATTCCCTGTGTAGCTGAGGCGCGAATAAGCCTGTAGCCAGGGTCGGAGATGCCGGGATATCCGCCGTCGGAGCAAAGCGCGACATTGCGCCCTTCGTTTAAGATGTTTAAGATTCGTTCGGTAACGCGTTCTTCATTGCCTTGACGGTACGAGAACATTTCGCGCGGGCGCGGTATGCCGAAGTTTGACAAAAGCGCCCATGTGCGGCGAGTGTCTTCGCACGCGATGACATCGGCATTGCGCAAAACCTCTTCGGCGCGTTTTGACATATCGCCGAGGTTTCCGATTGGTGTAGCTACTACGTAAAGCATTGCAGGCGAAATTTTATCATATTCGCACTCATTTGACACTACACGACCTTTAGCGTATAATGGGACACTCTTTTTGAATTGTCTTTTTTCAGGTTCTAAATAAAGGTTATGCAGGTCTACCATGTTTGATTGGCACGTACTTTGTTCGTTTGTGGGTTATCTTGCGTTGATGCTTACAATAGGTTTTCTGTTTTCAAAGCGTCAGGAGTCGCTGGGGGATTATTACCTTGGTGGGCGCAAAATGAATAAGTGGGTGGTTGCGCTCTCTGCGCAGGCCTCTGATATGTCGGGGTGGCTATTGATGGGGCTACCTGGCGCGATTTTTGTCGGTGGCTTTTCCGAGGCTTGGATTGGCGTTGGGCTACTAATAGGTACTTATCTTAATTGGAAGATTATCGCCGAGCGCTTGAGGCGTTGTTCTCAGGCTTATGGTGATGCCATTACCATACCTGATTTTATATGCAATCGTTTTGAGGACCGTTCAGGCGTTTCGCGTATTGTTGCTGCGGTTATTATTCTTGTATTCTTCACGTTCTACACTGCTTCTGCTTTTGTAAGCGCGGCTAAGCTTTTTACGTCTACGTTCGGCATTCCTGAAGTATTATCTATTTGCGGCGTTACGCTTACGGGTTATCAGCTTGCCCTTTGGATAGCTGCTTTAGTTGTTGTTTCGTATACGCTTTTAGGCGGATATATGGCTGTTTGCTGGACCGACTTAATACAGGGCTTACTAATGTTTGTCGCTATAGTAGTAGTTCCTGCGATAGTTGTTTGCGACTGCGGCGGCTTTTCTCAAACTGTCGATGCGTTAAATGCCGTAAATCCATATTTGCAGTCACTTTTTACGAATGCTTCTACACAAAAGGGTATTGGGCTAATAAGCCTTTGCTCGTGTATGGCATGGGGGCTTGGGTATTTCGGTATGCCGCATATTCTCGTGCGCTTTATGTCGATTGCCAATCCTAGCGAGATCAAAGGTTCGCGCCGGATAGCAATGACATGGGTCTTGATTTCTCTTGCCGCGGCAGTCGCAATAGGGTTGGTAGCTCACTTGTACCTTATGCAGAAGAATCTTACTCTTGCGAGCGTCGGCAATGATGCCGAAAAGATGTTTATTGTTATGGTGAACGGCATTTTTAGCGGCGGTTTTCTTTCGCGGATTATAGCCGGGATACTTCTTTCGGCTATTATGGCTGCCATTATGTCGACGGCCGATAGCCAGTTGCTAGTTTCGGCATCGTCATTTTCAAACGACATATACAAAGTTGTGCTGCGTAAAAAGGCGACAAATCGCGAGCTTATAACAGTTTCGCGTCTTGCAGTAGGAGCTGTTGCTGTAGTTGCGCTTATTATGGCGATGGACACGACGTCTGACTTTTTTAAGGTAGTTATGAAGATGGTTTCCTTTGCATGGGCGGGCTTTGGAGCAGCGTTTGGCCCTCTTATGATTCTTGCGCTCTTTTGGCGGCGTACAACGCTTATTGGCGCAATCTCTGGAATGATTACCGGCGCGGCAACGTGCTTCATCTGGAAATTTGTGCTTGCGTCAAACGCTTCGCTAGTTGCTAAATATCCTATTTTTGCGCTTTATGAGCTAGCCCCAGGCTTTTTCTTAGCATTTATCGTTACTGTTTTAGCGTCGCTTATTTCGAAAAAACCAAGTGCTTCAATCTGCGAAGCCTTTGACAAGGTAAGGTAATTTGGCGATGAAATCGATATTATTTCTGTGTCACGGCAATATTTGCCGTTCGCCCATGGCAGAATTTGTCATGAAAAAGCTGCTTATCGATGCAGGATGTACAGATATCAAGGTTGAGTCGGCGGCGTTACATACCGATGAGATCGGTAGCGATATCCATTATGGAACACGCGCGAAGCTTAAGGAGATGGGCGTTGCGTTCTCGCCGCGTGCGGCATGGCTTTTGACGGCAGCGAAGGCAAAAGAGTACGATTTACTTATCGGAATGGATGCTTATAATATTGCCGACCTTAAAAGACTAGTCTTTCCAGAAGATCGCGGCAAAATTAGGAGCCTTCTTTCGTTTGCCGGGAGCGAGCAATCGATTGCCGACCCCTGGTACACCGGCAATTTCGATCAGACTTACGAAGACGTCCTTAAAGGATGTACGGCGCTTCTTAAGTTTTTAGTCGTGTCCAAAACTAAACGCAAGTAATTCTTGCATTTACTTTTGGACATCACAATGGCAAGCGACACTCCCGATAAGTGGGCGTCTACTTGCGTGAAGCAGGGATTTTTTGCTATAATTCACTCTCATTCGTCTTCGGGGGCTAACCGGAGGCGACCGGTAAACTGCGGACAAAACCCGGGACAAAGGGCACAAACCCGCAAAAAGTTAAGGAAAAATAAAGATGCAGAAGAGTTATCGCGCTCCGAATCCAGGCGACAATCGCGCTTGGTACGTAGTTGACGCGAAGGATCGCCCGCTCGGGCGCCTTGCCGTCGTAATCGCCAACAAGCTCCGTGCGAAGGATCTGCCGACGTTTGATCCGTCAGTTGATGCAGGTGCTTTCGTTATCGTCACAAACGCCGCTAAGGTGAAGTTGACGGGCAAGAAGGAAGAGCAGAAAGAATATCAGCGCTATTCAGGTTACCGTGGGGGTCTTAAGCGTTTCACGGCCGCCGAGATGCGTGCAAAGCACCCTGATCGCATGATCAAGGAAGCTGTTTGGGGCATGCTCCCGAAGAACAATATCGCGCGCAAGATGATGACCCGTGTCAAGGTCTTCGCGGGCGCCGAGCACACCCACGCCGCGCAGAAGCCGGTTGAAATCAAGCTTTAAGCTCTAGGAGGTTCTTAAATGGCAACCAAGAAGGCAATTTCCGCAGGAACAGGCCGCCGCAAGACGGCAACTGCACGCGTGAACCTCGTTGAGGGCAAGGGCGTTTGGACGGTCAATGGTGTCGCACTTGAGACGTACATCCCCTCTGAAGCTCTTCGCGACTATCTCAAGCAGCCCGTTTCCATTTCGGGCTTTGATATGTCCAAGATCGACGTTATGGCATATGCCAAGGGCGGCGGCATCGCTGGCCAGGCAGGCGCTATCCGCCACGGTCTTGCGCGTGCGATCGTCCTCGCCGACGAATCGACGCGTTCCGCGCTTAAGAAGGCAGGCTGCATGACTCGTGACAGCCGCATGAAGGAACGTAAGAAACCCGGTCAGCCCGGAGCTCGCAAGCGCTTCCAGTTCTCGAAGCGCTAAAAGTGCAGCAACTGCGGCGGCCACAAGCGCCGCCGCGGTTTTTTTTCGGCTACGAAGAAAAGACAGTACAAATGGCATTTGGTTTTCTCAAAAAAATCGCGGCCATATTATTCGGCACCGCCAAGCGTTCGCAAAAGCAGCAGAGTGGCAAGGGGCGGCGTCAAGGCAAGGGTCGCGGTGGAAAGAATGGTGGCGAGCGGTATCAGGGCGATCGCCAGCAGCGTGGCCAGCAGCAGAAGCAGCAAAAGCCTGGTTCGCGTCCGCAGAAGTCTGGGCAAGGTTCGCAGAGGCAGCCTTTTGACGGGCGAGATGCAAATGGGCGCGGCAAGCAGGCTAATCGAGGCCGCGGCAACAATGGTAGGCGCGCTCGTGGTCCATTTTCAGTTAATACCGCAGCGGGCGAGATGCGCCCAGGTGGTGAAATAAGTGCTCAAGAGTTGGCGGCTCGTAAGGCGGCCCATGCAGCGTGGGATCCTGCGACATTTACTGTTGAGCCAGTTGAGGGTAAGCGCCGCTTCCATGATTTTGATTTGCCCTCCGAGGTGTTGCACGGCATTGCCGATTTGGGTTTTAAGTATTGCACTGAGATTCAGGCCCTTTCCTTGGATCAGGCTCTCGCTGGTAAGAATATTGCCGGCAAGGCGCAGACTGGTTCTGGTAAGACGGCGGCATTTCTTGTTGCGATTCTTACTCGCTATTTGCGTTCGCCCGAGAATCGCGCAACCGAAGGCGGCAATCCTCGCGCTCTTGTGATTGCTCCTACGCGTGAACTTGTTATTCAGATTTGCAAGGATGCCGACGCAATCGGTAAGTACACGGGCTTAAAGTCGCTTGCGGTTTATGGCGGCATGGATTACGACAGGCAGCGTCGAGAAGTAGTTTCTTCTCCCGTTGATTTGCTTGTAGCCACCCCTGGGCGTTTACTTGATTTCGTTAAATCGCGCGTTATCAATCTGATGAATGTCGATACGCTCGTAATCGATGAGGCCGACAGGATGCTCGATATGGGCTTTATCCCCGACGTCCGCCGCATTATGAGCTATCTTCCGCCCAAAGATAAGCGCGCTACGATGCTTTATTCGGCAACGCTTAACGACACTGTAATGCGCCTTGCGATGAACTGGATGGAAGAGCCGTTCAAGGCCGAGGTTGAGTCGGAGACGAACGCAACCGACACTGTTAAGCAGGTTGTCTATGTCGTTCAGGCGAAGGATAAGTTTACGGTTCTCTTTAATCACATCGCGCTTCATCCGGAGGCTCGAACGATAGTTTTCTGCAATCGCAAAACGACTACAGAAGACGTCTACGACTCTCTTAAAACGCGCGGCGTTTCCGTTGAGATGCTTTCTGGCGATGTCAATCAGAATAAGCGCCTTAAAGTTCTAGACGCTTTCCGCGACAATGAGGTAAAGGTAGTAGTTGCTACTGACGTTGCCGGCCGCGGCATCGACATTAAGGGCCTTGAGTACGTTGTAAACTTTGACTTCCCTTACGAAGCAGAAGATTACGTTCACCGAATCGGGCGTACTGGCCGGGCTGGGCAAACAGGGATTGCCATTTCGTTTGCCGATGAGTTCGAAAGCTGCCAGATACCCGATATTGAAGCGTACATAAATGAGACGCTCAAGTGCACGGTTATCGGCCCAGACGATCCGCTTATGAAAGCGCTTCCTGCGCGCAATACTCGCCTTGGCGATGTTGATGTTGAGGCGAAGGCCGAGGTTGATGCGCGTGAAGCAGCGGGCGAAGATCAGAAGGCTGCCGCAGCTGCGCTTGTCGGAGCTAACGCTACTACCGGCACGGGCGCGCCTGCAAGGATTCGCACCGACGCGCCCGAGCGCGAGCTTCCGAAGTTTGAAAATGCGTTTGAGCAGAAGGCGCAGCCGGCCGATGAGACCGATGTCTACATAAAGCCGGTCGACCAAAAAGAAGAAGTCGAAGAGTGGTCGTGCGGCAGCTTAAAAGAGGAGACTCGCAATGACGGGTAAATTGACGTTCAAAGAAGAAATCTGCAAGGGCTGCGGGCTGTGCGTGACGGCTTGTCCTAAAAAGATTCTTGAGCTGTCGAAGACGCGGCTCAACCGTAAAGGGCATTCGCCTGTATCATGCATCAAGCCTGAAGAGTGCATTGGCTGCGCATGCTGCGCCATGATGTGCCCCGATTCTGTGATAACCGTTGAGAGGTAGCGATATGGGTTCAAAAGTTCTTATGAAAGGCAACGAGGCGATCGCGGAAGCCGCGATACGTTGCGGTTGCCGTCACTATTTCGGCTATCCAATTACGCCGCAGACTGAAATTGCCGCCTATATGTCAAAGCGTATGCCTAAAATAGGCGGCACATTCCTTCAGGCCGAAAGTGAAATCGCGGCGATTAATATGGTGTACGGTGCGGCTTCCGCAGGCGTGCGCGCAATGACGAGCTCAAGCTCGCCAGGTATTTCGCTTAAGGCTGAAGGCATTTCATATTTGGCTGGTGCCGATCTTCCTGCGCTTATAGTCAATATTCAGCGCGGCGGTCCTGGCCTTGGCGGAATTCAGCCTTCGCAGTCGGATTACTTTTTTATGACGCGCGGCCCCGGGCACGGCGATTTCCATATTATCGTTCTCGCGCCTGCGACAGTTCAGGAAATGGCCGATATGACGCGCTTAGCTTTTGAGCTTGGCGAAAAATATCGTATGCCTGCAATGCTCCTTGCCGACGGCACGATGGGCCAGATGATGGAGAGCGTTGTGCTTCCCGACGAGATCGATTTGTCCGAGGCGACGGCCGAAAAGCCGTGGGCTGCATCGGGCACGATGATGAAGCGTCCGCACAATATCGTCAATTCTCTTTACCTTAAGCCAGAAGAGCTTGAGAAGACGAATCTCGAGCGCTTTGAGCGTTATGCCAAGCTTGAGCGCGAAGAGTGCCGCTGGGAAGAGTACATGATGGACGATGCGGAAATCTGCCTTGTTTCTGTCGGCATTACCGCGCGTGTTTCGAAGAATGCGATCGTTGCCGCTCGCAAAGAAGGCATCAAGGTCGGCATGATTCGTCCGATAACTCTTTATCCCTTCCCGAAGGAGCCGCTTGTTAAGGCGGCAGAGAAGGTAAAAAGTTTCCTCACAGTCGAGCTCAACATGGGGCAGATGAATGAGGATGTTAAGCTTGCGATTGGTTGCTCAAAACCAGTTTCCATGTGCAACCGTGTCGGCGGCATGATTCCCTCAATGGATGAAGTGCTTGCTGCGATACGGAAGGAGGCGAACTAATATGGCAGTCGTCTTTCAGAAACCGAAGGCGTTGACAGACGCAGTTTTGCATTATTGCCCTGGTTGCACCCACGGCATTGTGCATAGGCTCGTAGCTGAAGCGATTGATGAGCTCGGCATTGAAGGGCGCACAATCGGCATTGCACCTGTGGGGTGCTCGGTGATGGCTTACGATTATTTCGCTTGCGATATGATTGAAGCTGCTCACGGCCGTGCGCCGGCAGTAGCTACGGGCGTTAAGAGGGCGCTTCCTGACAGGGTGGTTTTCACGTATCAGGGCGATGGCGACTTAGCGTCAATAGGCCTCTGCGAAACTGTTTCCTGTGCATGCCGCGGCGAGAACCTTACGATAATCTTTATCAACAACGCGATCTACGGCATGACAGGTGGCCAGATGGCGCCGACGTCCTTGATCGGGCAGGTTACGCAGACTTCTCCTTACGGGCGCGATCCTAAGACGCAAGGTATGCCCATCAGGATTTGCGAGTTGTTATCTACGCTCGATGCTCCCGTCTATCTTGAGCGCGTTGCCGTTAATTCCGTTGCACACGTCCGTCAGGCGAAGAAGGCGATATTCAAGGCCTTTAAGAATCAAGTTGAAGGCCGCGGATTTTCGCTTGTTGAAGTTCTCTCAACGTGCCCGACTAACTGGGGTCTTTCGCCAGAGGCGGCGTGCAAGTGGGTTGAGGAGAAAATGGTGCCGGTCTATCCTCTCGGGAATTTCCGTGACAAGCCGGTCGAGGAGGTGCAGAAGTGACTTTTGAAACCATAATGGCTGGCTTTGGCGGGCAGGGGTTACTTTTCTCCGGCAAGGTTTTAGCTCACGCCGCGCTTATTGAAGGCAAGGAGCTTTCGTGGCTTCCGTCGTATGGTCCCGAAATGCGCGGCGGTACGTGCAATTGCTCGGTGATCGTTTCCGATGAGCCTGTCGGTTCGCCAATTATTGCGCACCCTAACGTGTTGATGGTCATGAACGAGCCTTCACTCGATAAGTTTGAAGAGCTTGTTGCTCCCGGCGGAGTTATGTTCATCGACTCCTCATTAGTCGAACGCAAGGCAAAGCGCACCGACATTGAATCAGTTTACATCCCCGCTACGGAAATGGCCAAACAGATGCAGGCTCCATCGCTTGCGAATATGGTACTGCTCGGTGCGATCGTTGCCAAGACTGGGTGTGTAAAATGTCAGACGTTGTCTGAGGCCCTTAAAGAAACTATTAGCGCACGTAAAGCAAATCTTCTTGACCTCAACATTAAGGCTGTTGAGGCTGGTATTGAGTTCATGAAAGGATAATCTATCCATGAGCGATGAAATTTCCGGCGGTGTCGACTTAAGTTCGCTTGGGTCGTTTGACTTCACTCCTGCTTGGGCGAAGAACGGTGAGAAGAAGGTCACCGTTGGAAATGAGCGTCAGCAAGAGAGTGAGAGTGAGGCAAGGCGGTCTATGCGCCGCGGCGATGGCGCTCCACGTGCGATGCGTCCGCAATCGGGCGGCAGGAACGGCGAGGGCTTTAGGCGCGGTGGCGATTTTAAGGGCGCTCCTAGGCCTCAGCGTCAGCGCCGCGAAGATCGCCCAGCTCCACTTGATGCCGAGATCAAGGTGCTGCCCGAATCAAAGGCTCTTGGTACGATTATTCGCCGTTTGCAGAACGACGTTCATGCGTATAAGCTGAAGGATCTTGCGTATTTCTTCTTGGATAATCCCGGCTCCGTTTCGCTTAAGATTACGCCTCGTGATCCTCAGGCTCAGTCGTTTTACCAGTGCAAGGCGTGCGGCTTTGCGTCAATGCGTGAAGAAGAGGTTGTTTCTCACGCGATAGCCGCTCACCTTGGCGATTACTTCGATTCGCGCGAGATAGAGACTGAGCCGCCGAAGGGGTCGTTCCCGTGTGTGGCGCGCTGTGGGCTTTCTGGCGTGTTGCTTGGGCCGCCCAATATTCATGAGTTTGCTGCTACCGTTCGCGAAATTATCAGCACTAAATATCCGCGGATGTCCGAGGCGGAATACCGCTCGCACATTGAGATGGTGCGTGATCCTGAAGTCGTCGAAGAGTGGCGCAAGCAGGCTGTTAAAAAGACGGTATTCTTTGCAAAGGGCAGGGCCGATGAAGAGGGTGCTCCCAGCGTCGACCGTGAGCGCGCAGAAGGCGAGTTTAGGCGTTCGTTCCTTCCTTCGCTCGTTGTTCGTGTAAAGAATCTTATGATTACGGCCGAAGCTGCGCTTAAGTCGCCCGATGCTCCTATCGTGCGTGCGGCAGGCGCGGCTCTTGAGTCTGAACGCAGAGCTCCTTATGGGATGTGTCTTGCTTTAAGAGGCGCGTTTCGTCATCGTGGTCTTAAGTTCTTTAGAGTCAACGATGCCCGTGGGCAGGAGTTTGTCACCAATACTGTTTACAAGGAATTTGATGCCGAGCATGCAATTGCAGAGCTTGCATCGGTAGCGAAGTTCCTTGCTGCGAATCCTTGCCTTGACAAATCGGAGTTTCCTGAACAGCCCGATTTTGAAAAGCACCTTAACTGGCTTGTTTCTACGGGCCATGCAGTCGCTTTCACTAACGGCGTATTCTCGATCGTCGAGAAATTCCCGAAGTACGGCCCACAGTGGAAGAAGCGCGCGAAGAAGCAGGCGGCTGAAAATGCTGAAGCCGAGAAGCCTGCCGAAGAAGCGCAGCCTGCCGCAGATGAGCCTAAAGCCGAAGTGCAGGTCGATGCAGAAGCTCAGGTTGTAGAAGAACCTGTAGCCCAGATGGCAGAGGCGCCTAAGGCAGAAGAAACAGCAATTCAGGAAACAACTTCAAACGAAGAGCAAAAAGATGAAGCTTCCACTCAGCTGGCTTAATGAATACGTCAAAGTTGACGATATTGAACCAAATGAACTTGCCGAGAAGCTGACCCGCGCAGGGCTTCAGGTCGAATCGGTGGAGTCGGTTGGCGGATGCGAGCTTTCCGATCTCATCGTTGTAGCCGAGGTCCTTTCGTGCGAGGTTGTGCCTAATACCGATCACCTTCACGTTTGCCGCGTTACCGACGGCGAAGCAGAATATCAGGTTGTTTGCGGTGCGCCAAATATGCGTACGGGAATTAAGACTGCCTTCGCTAAAATTGGCGCTCCCATTCCTGGGATGCTCGACGATAGCGGCAAGATGCGCAAGATTAAGAAGGGCAAGCTCAAAGGCATTGAATCGTTTGGAATGTGCTGTAGCGAGAAGGAGCTTTGTCTCGGTGAAGGCAATTCTGGCATAATGGAGTTTCCTGCAGGTACCCTTCTCGGAGCGCCCGTCCGCGATGTCGCCAAGCTCGAAAAGCCAGAGGTGGTCTTCGATATCGAAGTTACATGGAACCGCCCCGATGCTCTTAGCGTTGTTGGCTTAGCGCGCGAATTTGGCGCGATTCTAAACCGCCCGGTTTCCTTGCCTTCGGTTGATTTTGAAGAGTGCGCTACAAAGGTTGAAGACGAGGTTAAGGTAGTAGTAGAAAATAAGTCGAGCTGCCCGCGTTACACTGCGCGTGTCGTAGTTGACATGCTTCCCGATGCGCCCAGCCCCGACTTTATGGCCAAGAGGCTTGAACTGTGCGGTGTACGTTCGCTCGGTCTCGCAGTTGACGTTACTAACTATGTGATGCTTGAACTCGGCCAGCCGATGCATGCTTTCGACCATACGAAGCTTAAAGAGCGCACAATTGTCGTGCGTGATGCGCGTGATGGCGAGTTGGTTAAAACGCTTGACGGAGTTGAACGCAAACTCGATTCCTCAATGCTCGTTATTTGCGATGCCGAGAAACCTAATGCCGTTGCAGGCGTGATGGGTGCTGAAGATTCCGGTGTTGCGCCTGGTACGACAACGGTGCTTCTTGAAAGCGCATTATTCGACCCTGCGACAACTAAGTACACGGCAACTAAACTCGGTCTTTCGAGCGAGTCGAGTTATCGCTACATTCGCGGCGTTGATAAAGCAGTTGCAGATTTTGCTTCACGCCGCGCAGCGCACCTCTTGCAGCGTTACGGTAACGCCAAGATTGCAGCAGGTTGCGTCGATGTCGATTCGCGCATCAAATGCGGCCCCGAAGCTCTTGAAGGTGCTGACGCGGGCGTTGAATATTCATGGAACGAACCTGTCGAGCTTGATTTCGACCGTGCGCGTAAACTTATTGGCATAGAGATTGCCAACGATGCGATGGTCGGCATTCTTAAGTCGCTAGGGCTATATGTCGTTGATGGCGGCGCTACTTTTGAGGGCGCCAAATCTGCGACGTTCGCAGTTCCTTCGTGGCGCTGGGATCTTTCGATGCAGGCCGATTTAGTGGAAGAAATCGCCCGTATGTATGGGCTTGATAATATTCCCGATACGATGCCTTCTGCGCCATCCATATCGTCGCTTTCCGATGCACCGTTCCGCGCAAGGAGCAAGGTAAGAGACGTTTGCCTTGCATTAGGTTTTTCCGAGGCCATGCATTACTCCTTCCTTTCAGAGAAGGAGCTTAACGACTTTGATTCGCGCGAAGAAACAAAGAAGCGTCGCCTTGCGATACCCGATCCTGTTTCTGCCGAATATGGCCTTATGCGTGATTCGCTCTTGCCGCAGCTTTACGGCTCGCTTGGGCGCAATTTCTCTCATCAGGTAAGTACTGCGCTTCTCTTTGAGATGGGTAAGGTCTTTACGAGCGTAGTTCCGAAGACTCCGCCTGGAGCGAGCGCGATTGCGTGTGAGCGAGAAACGTTGGCTCTTGGGTTCTTTGGGCCTGTTGGCCGCGAGGCGCTTCGTCGCCGTCAGCCCCTTAAAGAAGAAGAAGCTATTCTTTGGATGAAGGGCATTGTTGAAGAGCTTATATTGCGCCTTCATGCCGGCCGCGTCGAATTTGCCGCCGCCGAACATCCCGCCTTTGCAAAGGGTGCGTGCTTGGCAGTTAAGCTTAACGGCCGCGATATCGGAATTATGGGCGCGATTTCTGCGTCCATGCGCCATCCGTTCAGATTGACCACGCAAATGGTTCTTTGCGAAGTGGATCTCAAGCCATTGCTAAAGAACGTTTCGAAGGTTGGCAAGGTTTCGCCCGTGCCGCCATTCCCTGCGGTCAGGCGTGATATAGCCTTAAATGTCGCTGAAAATGTAACGCACGATCAGATCGTTGATGTCATCAAAAAGAACGGTGGGCGTGAGTTGACCGCCGTAGAGCTTTTTGATATATTCAAGGAGTCTCGTGCCTATTCGCTGGAGTTCCGCTCCGATGAACGTACGCTGACCGACGAGGAGGTTGGGCGTTCATTCCGCCGAATTCTTGATGCACTTAAGGCGACTAACGGTGTCGAGGTCAGAGAAAGTTGATTTTAAATGAGGACGTGGGTCCTGTGTTGCACGCGGATTTAGCAGACATTTCTTCGACCGACATTTGAATACGGGGCGGTAAGCCCTGCGTTTGGAGCGACGGGTTTCGGGGGTTCTGTGCTACGGCAATGCGGGATCTTTTTTAACCGAGGTTGCAAAGTGGTTTGTTTTAGAGCTAAAAGCGCCGTATTACTGGCAACGGTCATGGTGTCGGTTGCCGCTTTCGCTTTTGAGGCCGTTCCAAAGGCGAGTGCAAAGTGTCTTGGAGTTACTCGCGGTAAACCGTTTTCCGCGGGGCTCGTTTTTGTGAATGGCAAGTACATAGAGCCGCCGTATACAGTTGAACGCTGGGGTACGGGAATACGCATTAATTCGCGCCCGGTTACAGGGCAAGTTGTTGATTGGACCGATTTCCTTAAAACGCAGGACGAGTCGCGCATTGAGAAGAAAGCTGCCGCGCCGCGCCCGGTTGCAGCCGAGACGCCACCGCCTCCAGTTCAGCAGACATCCACTCAATCTGATGCCGACGCGCTTGATGACCTTTTCGATGATGAGGATGAAAGCGGAAGTTCTTCGAAAAAGGAAGTTCAATCGTCCGTTTCCTACTCGCGTCCGGCAGTTTCTGCGCAACCGCCGAAGGCTGAACCAGTTTACGTTCTCAAAGGCGATTTCGTAAAAAACGATGCGTCGAAAGCTCTTGTAAAACGCATAAACGAGCAGCGCACAGAAATTGACGGAATCTTGCGCCGCGGAGGGTTTATATTTTTCGGCGACGGCTATTCGCGCGTAACAGGCGACTCGCGCACCGCTGATGCGATGCTCGCAAAGCTTCCTGAGATTATGCAACACTCGCAAGATGTGCACAGTTTCCGTCAGGCGATTCGCTCTGCTAGAATGGTGTATTTAAATGAGATTCTTTCGGCGCAGCTATATGATAACCGCGTAGATTACCGCAGTTTAAAAGAGCGCCGTCAGAAGATAAAGAAAGATAAGGAATGGCAGGCGATATTGAACGAAGCTAGTAAGCGCGTTCTTTAAGTTAGGTCATTTGCACAGTAATTTAATCTCGGAGGTTTAAAGTTATGGATCTAGCCGAAATAGTTGGCCGTGCGTTCAGTGAAGCGTTTCCCGGTGAGTCGTTTCAATCCATCAGAGTAGTGCCAGCCACTGACGCGAAATTTGGCGACTATCAGTGTAATGATGCGCTTAAGTTAGCTAAGAGCCTTAAGAAAAATCCGCGCGAGGTCGGCGCTGCTGTTGCCGAGAAGCTTGCGCTCGCGCCTCAATTCGAAAAGGTCGAAGTTGCAGGGCCCGGGTTTCTTAATCTGACAGTTTCGCAGGAATGGCTTTCTGATAAGCTTCGTGAACTTTCGGCAAGCCCCGTTTGCGGTATTGAGCAGCGCGGCGCAGGCAAGACGGTTGTCATCGATTATTCTTCGCCGAATGCAGCCAAGCCAATGCATATTGGGCATATCCGCTCGACTGTTATCGGCAGTGCCATAGATCGTATCTTTAGGGCCCTTGGCTACAGGGTTATAGCCGACAACCATCTTGGCGACTGGGGCACACAGTTTGGTATTTTGATAAAAGGTTATCGCGAGTGCTTAACTGACGAAGAGCGCGAAAATTTAACTGTTGCCAACCTTGAGAAGTGTTACGTTCTTTCCGCCGCGAAGGCGAAGGAAGAAGATGGCGTTTGGAAGGAAGCTTGCCGCGCAGAGCTCGTTAAGCTTCAGCAAGGAGATGCCGATAATCTCGCGCTCTGGAAACGCTTTATCGATATTTCGATTGCCGAGTTTGAGCGTATGTACGCGCTTCTCGGAGTTAAGTTCGACACGTATCGCGGCGAATCGTATTACAACGCGATGATGCCAGGCGTTGTAGAGAAACTTTTAGCGGCAGGTCTTGCTGTTGAATCGGAAGGCGCGCTCGTTGTAAAACTTGAAGAGGAAAAGCTCGGTGTTGCGATTGTTAGAAAATCTGACGGTGGCTACAACTACACTACTAGCGATTTAGCATGCGTAGCCTCGCGCGAGGCGGATTACAGCCCCGAGCGCATCATCTATGTTACTGACGATCGTCAGCAGCTTCACTTTAAGCAGTTCTTCTCGATTGCCGCGAAGATGGGCAGCAAGACGAATCTCGTTCATGTTCCTTTCGGGCTTATGTCTTATCAGGGCAAAGCGATCTCAACGCGAGAAGGCAATCTCATTAAGCTTGATGATCTTCTTGCAGAAGCCGTGCGCCGTTCGGCAGATATCGTGAAAGCACGCGCAGGAGAAGAGGGAAGCGATTCTCGATTGGCAGAGCAGATCGGCTATGGCGCAGTTAAGTATGCCGACCTTTCGCACGATCCTGCAACTGCCATTGACTTTGACTGGGACAAGGCTTTAGCGCTTGAAGGAAATTCAGGTCCGTATCTTCAGTATGCATACGCGCGCGTCTGTTCGCTTTTGGCGAAATCGGGCGGTGCGCCTGAAGCTAGCGAAGCAGGGTTTGCAGTTTCTTCACCTTCTGAAAAACGCCTTGCGCTTGCGATACTTGAGTTTCCAAATGTCGTCGTGCGTGCCGCTGAAGCGTACAAGCCGTCGATTCTTGCCGAGTGGCTTTTCCAAACGGCGCAGGCGTATTCTAGCTTCTACCAGAATTCGCCGATTCTCCGTAGCGAAGAACCGCTTCGTAGTGCTAGGTTGAGGCTCTGTGAGCTTTTTGGGCGTACACTCAAAACAGGTCTTGGGCTTCTTGGAATAGAAACTCCTGAACACATTTAAGTGGCAAATGATGCTGCGTCCATAAGGAGAAGGTCATGGAGAAAATTATCATTACGGTTGTCGGCAAAGATGCTGTTGGGATTATCGCCAAGACGAGCGCATATCTTGCAAAGAACGGCAT
This sequence comes from Kiritimatiellia bacterium, assembly GCA_017629455.1. The sequence continues at coordinate 8,054 of JAGBXE010000166.1, read as the reverse complement.
CAACATACTCGACATTTCCCAGACGGTCGTGCAAGATTATTTTAACATGATGATGATTGCAGACTCTGGTAAGTCACGCTCGTCGTTCGAGAAGATCTCTACTTCGCTCGCCGCGATCGGTAACGATCTTGGTCTTGAAATACGCTGTCAAAAGGCCGAGATTTTCGAGCGCATGCACAGAGTTTGATGATGCGTCATCAAGACTTTGACAGTCACCCGTACAAAAGGAAAATAAGATATGGGTTTCTTCAAAGCGTATGATATGAGAGGCACGTTTGGTGCCGATTTCGATCTTGAAACGGTTCGGCGTGTCGGGCTAGCGTTGCCGCGTGTTGTCGGCGGCAAGCGCTGGCTTATTGGGCGTGATTGCCGCACGACAAGTAACGACGTTGCCGCGGCGCTTAAAGAAGGTCTGCAACTTGCAGGCGCCGATGTATACGACCTGGGCGAATCGACTACCCCGATGGTTTATTATTTCACATCCATCGACGATTATGACGGGTCGGTCATGATTACTGCTTCGCATAATCCGCCAAGCGATAACGGTCTTAAAGTTTCGCGCAAATTATCAACGCCTGTCGGGTATGCCGACGGTCTTGATAAGGTGGAAGAACTAGTCGGTGGTGATAATTTAGAAGTTTCTCCAGAGCGTGGCGGCGTTCATATTCTTGACCACGATCAGGCGCTCGGGAGCTATGCTACTTTTTTAGAGGAGCTTACGCGCAGCATTTCTCTTTCGGGGTTAAGGTACGCTGTCGACTGTTCAAATGGTATGGCGTCGATGCTTGTGCACCGTCTTTTCCCTGGCGCCGTCGTCATCAATGACACTCTTGACGGTTCGTTTCCTGCGCATTCACCCAACCCGCTCAACCCTGAAGCACGCAAGCAAATAGCTTCTGTAGTCCGTGAGAATAAACTTCACTGCGGCATTATTTTTGACGGCGACGCCGATCGTGCGATGTTCGTAGATGAAAACGGCGATTTTGTTCAGAGCGATTATCTTATACCTTTAGTCGCGGCGTCTTGCCTTTCTTCGCGCACATCGCCTTCGTCGCAATCTGAAAAGCCAGTTGTTCTTCATGATGTGCGCACTTCACGCGGCGTTGTTGAAACGCTCGAAGAAATGGGCTGCACTCCATTTATGGTTCGTGTGGGGCATGCGTTTGCAAAGCCTGCAATGCGTAAGCTTTCGGCCCTATGCGGCGGGGAGCTTGCCGGGCATTATTACTTCGGCGATTTCTTTAAATGCGATTCTGGCATTTTAGCCGCTCTTAGGATTCTTGGCGAAATTTCAAAAGGGCTTGAAAGAGGTGTGTCATTTTCCTCTCTCGTTTCTCCAATTGCTTCGCGCTACGACAATTCGGGTGAGATTAATTTTGAAGTTGAAGATAAGGATGCTGCTACCGAGAGAGTGCTTTCTGCTGCTAGTACGTTATCAACGATAACTGGGCGCAGCGACATTGACGGAGTTCGTCTTGAGTTTGTGGACGGCTGGATAAATGTCCGCAAATCAAATACAGAGCCTTACCTGCGCTTAGTTGCGGAATGTCGCGGCGATGTAAAGCCGTGGGTAAAAGTTTTGTCGGCTGCCGTTACAGGCCGTTGAGCGAAAGCACCATTACGTTTTCGAGCGCGGCGCCTCCGCCGTCGGAGATAAGTACGAGCGTTCGCTGCGCCTGGCGCATGGACGGGCCAAGGCACATACCTTCGTAATTGGCGAAAGTGGTGGCAGCTTCCCAGATAAGTTCTTTTTTGTCTTGCCCTAGAGTTATTCTGTAAATGCGGATGCGGAATGAGGGAAGCACCTTCATTGAGAACTCGCGTTCAAGAACTAGGAGCGTGCCATCAGGTAGCGCTGTTAGTGCTGATACGCCAGAGAAAGTGTTTTTGCCTACGAAAGGCTTTCCTAAAGATGGGTCAACCTTGTACTTAAATTGCCTCGTTTGGCGAAATTTATCGGCGGCACTTTTTCTTGTAAATTCTTGAATGCGAACGGTATTAGTAGGATCGCCGATAAGGTTTTCTTCGTTCGCCATGTAAAGCTTAAGCCCGTCGGGAGATATGGTAAGAGCTTCGAGCGAACGGTGGCGGCGAGCGCCTTTTTTGTAGACTTCGGGTATTTCTAGTGACGCGGCTTTAACGCCTGTTTTGTAGTTAAAGGCATTTACCGACGTATCTTTTTCGTCAGAAACCCAGATGTTGCCAGTAAGAGGGTCGAGCGCGCAATCTTCTAAGTCGCCGCGGCCCTTAAGCTCAATTGTGCGTGTAAAGTTAAATGATATCCCAGTAGAGGATGATTGCACAGTTACTTCATGCAGGCGCCCGGCACGATCTTCAACTGTGAGGTATTTGTTCCCTTCGATGTGCGTTATGCCCGAAAGACCTTCAGCCCCCAAAGGGCGAGCCGCCTCGCCGAGTACCTGCACGGTGAGGGAGGCGGCTGCAAGAATAGCAAAGGATACACTCACTTTGCTTCGGTAGCCTTAATGCGATCCCAAGCCTTGTTGTAGATTTCAAGAACTTCGGGATTGTTGGCGAACCCACGGATAACCTGGCCGCGGCTGGCAGTTTCCGGATCGAGAACGATGAGCTTTTTGTATTCAGGATCGAGCTGGTCGATACCAGGCTTTACAGGATTCGGCCCGCAGATGTAATCCATATTGGCAGCTGCCACATCGCCGTTGTAGATGTAGTTGATGAATGCGTAGGCGAGATCTTTGCGCTTTGCGTTCTTAGCTACAACCATTTCGTCGAAAGCGATGACGAAGCCTTCCTTCGGTAATGCAAAGCCGATATCATCACGCGGAGGTTCGCCAGCATCTTCATCGCCTACGATAACCTGCGTGATATCGGTTGAATAGCCGTGTCCAAGCCACGTTGCACCGCTGGGAACTTCGGTCTTGTAGCTTTCGGAATCAAACTTGCGGATTGAGCCGCGCCACTTGAGAATCTGATCGACGGCTGCATTGATTTCGGCAGGGTTCGTCGAGTTAACCTTGTACCCGAGCGACATAAGCCCAGCTCCGATAACTTCGCGAAGGTCGTCAAGAAGAGTAATCCTGCCTCTGAGAGCGTCGCAGCCGAGTATAGACCAAGCAGCAACGTCGGCGCCTTGCGGGATCTTGTCTTTTTTGTAGATAAAGCCCGTATAAGTAACGGCGTACGGCGCGTTGTATGTAAACTCGCTATCGATTATCTGCGACTTAAAGGAGCCGTCAAAGTTGGCTTTTACGTTCGGGCATTTCGAGTGATCGAGTTTATCGATCATGCCGTCCTTTGCCATAAGTTCTATCTGGTAGGAACTAGGCATCATGATGTCGTAGCCCGTGCCGCCCGCTTTAAGCTTGGCGTACATAGCTTCGTTGGAATCAAACGTATCGACTACAATCTTTACGCCGAGACCTTTCTCGAAGCCCGCAATGACATCGGGAGAAATATAGTCACTCCAAGTGTAGATATGAAGTTCGCCTTCAGAAGGTACTGCACACCCTGCAGCCTTAGCAGCGGCCTGAGCTTGAGCTGTAAGGTCTATTCCTTCTGTGTCCGCGCTCCTGTCGGAACATCCTGAAACGATGGCCGCACAAGCGGCGACGGCAGCGATCAGTTTTGCGTTTAGCCTCATTTCTTTTTTTCCTAGTTTATCGCGTTTTTAGCGTTTGTTGTGTGTGGTGTTTTTTTGTTGTTGTTAGTTCCGTCACTTGGCGGAAAACCATTTGATGTATGTTGAGTAGGGCGTAACCTCAGCAACGTCGCGCGCTTTGCGTTCGGCGATAGCCTTTATCATTTCTTCAAAGGCCGGAGCATCTGATATTGGACTATATCCACCCGTTTCGCGCGAAAGCCCATGGAAGAGAAGGTCCACATGGCTCTTGCGTGATTCTATCCATTTGTCAAGACGCTCAGCAAACGCTTTCGGTGTTGTCGAAGAGCCGGTATTTACACGCGAAGAGAGGAATGGTGTCATGCCGCATTCGCGGATAAGAGCGTTGACTTGCGGATTTAGCGCAATGTAAGGGTGGCAGAAAAGCGTGGGCGGCTCGCCGAGCGCTTCGGCGATAGCGTCGCGTGATGCGATAAGCTCCGCGCGAACAGCGTCGGGTCCTTGCTGGGCGAGGAGTTTGACGAGATTTGCGTGCGTCTTACCGTGTGACGCAATCTCGTGGCCACGCCTTTTAAGTTCGCGTACGTCATCCCATGTAAGGCAGCGGTTCTTGCCGATGCTATCGGTACAGATATTGAAGCACCCCGTAAAGCCGTATTTTTCGAGTATGGGAGCTGCGATAGTAAGGTGCGATTTAAGCGCATCGTCGAAGGTGAGCGTTAGGCACACGCGGCGTACTTTGTCTAAGCCCGCTTCGCCTTTCCATACGCGTGAGAAAATCGGCTCTGACTCTTTACCAAACGAGTTGCGAGCGCGCACCTCTATTACATATTCCTTTGCCTGCGGCAGTTCGCGCACGTCGAACCAGAACCTCTGCATCGTAGGCTCGCGTTTTGGGTGGTACGGATAAGCAGGCGAGACAAAGTGCTTTACGAGAGGCTCTGAGCCATCGCGCGGCACTGCCTTAAGTTCGTATTCGAAAACACGCTCTCCTGGAGCGGGATGAGCAGAGGGGAATGTGCAGTTGAGCGCGATTGCCCAATTGCCGCGCCTGTTGCGTGTGTTGCGAGTTTCCGTTTCGATTGTAGCTCCTTGAGGAAAGCTGGGCGCGCGTGATTCGTCGGCGCGGCGCTTTTGTTCTGCATGGCCATCTACGCCGAAAGGCACAACCCACGTAGGAGCGCTCTCGCTACAGCCTTCGTCAAAGTCGATTCGCTCAACGACCATCTTGTCGTCGTAGACGGAAACGAAATAGCCTTGGCCGCCGCGCAGATCGCGCCGTGTTTGAATCGGCGGCATCGTCTGGGAAATGCCAGAAGGGCTGTTTTCGTATTTGGAGTCGAAGCTAGCGTATGAAAGCGACGGGACGGAAATCGCGGTAAATTCGCCTTGCCAGAGGGAACGCTCGTCAATGAATGGACGGTGCGTATGGCCAGTAAAAGCTATTGCGTTAGGAAACGCCTTTAGAGCTTCGTAACCAACACCTCCATCGGCCCAGCCGTTACTGTCGGAAGTGGTGCCTTGAATCGGCAGATGTTGGAAAAAGAAAAACGGTTTTGAGCCAGAGAAGCGAGCGGAATTCTCGGACATGAACTTGGGTAGCTTCCCGCTTCCACGCCATTCCGCAGAGATAAAGTCGTACCCTTTAACTGTGCGCACTCGGATTTCGCTGTACTCTTCGCCGAAGATTTCTTCCCAGCATTTCTTCTGCCCGAAGTTGGTGATATGCTCGTCTTCGGAATAACCGTTGGCGTGCATTTCCATTGTCATGTCGGCGTAGCGCCAACCGTCGAAATCGTGGTTGCCGGTGCAGAAAAGCGGTTTTACTTCGGTGTTTGCGAAGACGTCACGCCAAGCTTCGGCCATGTATTGATAGCTGCTTTTAAGACCCCAGTCGGTTAAATCGCCGGGGATCATCACAGCATCAACGCCGCGTTTTTTATAATAGCTTAAAGCCTTTTTAAATAAGCGTGTTGAGCTAGGCGTTGTGATATGCACATCGCTTATTACGCCAAAGCTGAGGCGCGGCGCGCCAAACCATTGCGTAGTGCGGCAGCCAGCGATAAAGAATGCGGCTGAGCTCCCCAAAAAACTGCGCCGGTCGATATTCATATTAGAATAAGCCTTTTACTTTGCCAGTTTTAGTGTCGACATCAATACGCCTGTATGCAGGCGAGGCAGATGTTCCGGGCATAAGGCGAATTTCGCCTGCCACTGGAACAACTAACCCTGCGCCCATATATACGAGAATGTCGCGTACCGGTAGGCGCCAGCCTTTCGGGCGGCCCGAAAGGTTCGCATCGTGTGAGAGCGAGTATTGCGTCTTGGCAATGCAAATGGGAAGCTTTGCAATTTCTGGATTTGCCTGGAGCATATCGAGCTTTGCTTTTGCCTCGGGCGTATAGTCGACACCTTCGCCACCGTAAACTTCAACGACCTGCTTTTCGATTCGCGATTCAAGGCTGTCGGAAAGATCGCAGAGGAAGTCGAAATTATTTGGCTTATTGCAAGCTTCAATGACTGTCTCGGCAAGTTCAAGCGCACCTTCGCCGCCTTTGAGCCAATGGTCGGAGACTGCGAACTGAGCGCCTGCGCTTTCGGCCATCTTGCGAACGAGTTCGCGCTCGGCAGGAGTGTCGGTGTAGAAAGCATTCAAGCACACGACAGGCTGTACGCCTGAGCGGCGGATAATATCGATGTGCGCTAGAAGGTTGTCGCAACCTTTTTCGAGCAGTTCGAGATTTTCGTTCGTGTATACTGGGTCGAGCGGAAGACCTGCTTTTACCTTAGGCGCGCCGCCGTGGGCTTTTAGCGCGCGGACTGTTGCAACGAGAACAACGGCGTCGGGCTTAAGCTGAGAACAACGACACTTGATGTTCCAGAACTTTTCGTAGCCCATGTCGCTAGCGAAGCCGCTTTCGGTGACGACGTAATCGCCTAGCGCGCAAGCGAGGCGGTCGGCTATTACGGAATTTTGGCCGATGGCAATATTTGCGAAGGGGCCAGCGTGGACTAAAATGGGCTGCCCTTCGAGCGACTGCATAAGCGTTGGCTTGATGGCGTTGACGAGAAGGGCGCACATTGCACCGTCAACTTCAAGATCGCGCGTAGTTACGGGAGCGCCTGATTTGGAGTAGGCTACAACTATACGCGAGAGGCGATCGCGCAAATCGGCTAAATCAGCGCTCATGGCGAGGATAGCCATCACTTCGGACGCGACAGTAATGTAGAAGCCCGACTTGCAGGTGAAGCCATCGAGCTGGCCACCATTGCCAATATCGATATTTCTAAGCCCCTGTGCGCAAAAATCCATTGCCCAGCGGAATTGTATACGCTCTGGGTCAATATCTAGGCGTTTAAGGCCACGCTCGGCAAGCCATGCATCGTCATGGTTGCGCTCGTGCTGCATACGGGAGTTGAGCGCGACCATCGCAAGGTTGTTGGCGTTGGTGACGGCATCGATGTCGCCAGTAAGCCCGAGAGATAGAGAGGTTAGTGGAACAACTTGCGCTAGACCACCGCCTGCAGCAGAACCCTTAATATTGAACGTGGGCCCGCCAGAAGGCTGGCGCACGCACCCAACTACGCGTTTACCCTTAAGGCCGAGACCTTGAACAAGGCCTAGCGTTGTCGTAGTCTTGCCTTCGCCCAAAGCAGTAGGCGTGATGGCAGTTACGTCAATATACTTAGCGCGTTTCGGTGCGTTTGCAGGATTTCCCCCGCCGAGACGGCTTAGTACGCGTACTGCGTCGATTTTTGCGAGATTTTTTCCGTAAGCATCCCATTCTCCATCGAGAACTCCGAGGTCACGGATCATAGATTCCGCCGTGCGCAATGTTGCCTCGGCGGCCTCTGCAATTTGCCAGTCTTTTAGTTGGGTAGGGTCTAGTTTCATGATGCGAAATTATATCATAATTCAACTGCGATTTTACCCCTTTGGATGCGATTTTAAATTGTGCAAAGAGCTTTATTATTCCACCTATACATTTCTCAGGTGAAAGACATTTGTTATTTTGGTGTTTTGACTTGAACCGCTGATTATGGGATAATACGCATATGATTGAGAAGGGCGAGTTTTTCTCTTTTGCGGCGGACGTTTTTGGCGTTTCGCCAGAGAACTTGTCGTTCGAGACGGTGATGGGTGCGCTTGCAGAGTGGGATTCAATTGCGCAACTTAATATGGTTGCATCTATCCATGCGCGCTTTGGTGTTGAGATTCCCTTTGCCGATGTTCCTAATGTGACGAGCCTTTGGGAGTTCTTTCGTCGCATAAATGAGCTTCCTCCGAAGAAGGTTATCGCTGTTGACCTTGATAATACGCTTTGGTATGGAGTTGCCGCAGAGGATGGTGCTGAAAATGTGCGCGCAAATACCGTACTTCAGGAAAGACTCATCAAGCTTTCAGAGCGTGGAGTGCTCCTTGTGGCGCTTTCTAAAAATAATGAAAATGATG
>JAGBXE010000165.1 GCA_017629455.1 Kiritimatiellia bacterium | reverse complement strand
ATGATACCGAACATCCACTTGCCTGAAAACCCGATGAGCAATTACTCGCTCGAAAGTTTCGGTAAGGCCATACGTAGTACCGCCGGGCTTGAAATCGGCGGGCGCAAACTGATTGTCTCGTATTGGACCGAAGGCAATAATTCGCCCGAGCGTCTTGCCGAGAAGCTTGCTGCCGCGCGTAAAAAGTTTGGCGACAAGTTTCTTTATGTTCCAGATTTAACTAGTCTTTGCCGCAACGGCGAGTATCGCGAGGATGGCTCGTTAAGTGATGAAATCCTTGCACGTAATCGTGAGACGATCCGCCGTTATTTGCGTGTCTCTGACGGTATTCACGTGGGGGCGACTTTCAACTTGCAGCGCGTCGAGAAGGGAAGGCGTGTTTTTAATGCGCCAGTTTATCGCACGGTCGTTAAGACTATTGGCGAGGTTATTGCCGAACCGGAATTTGCCGGGCGCAAGCTAAATGTGCTTTCGGCGCTTGTCTCGCATGAGAATCCTACGAGCCAATACCACACTCCCGAGCAGGATGGTCTTCGTACGCTTGCGCAATCGATGGAAATCGCCTGCGAGGCCCAGCCTGACATGATTGTCCTTCCCGAGTGGGACGAATGGAATGAGAATACGTGCTTCTGCCCGACGCTGTGTAACGGCATTTCTGTTAAACGCGTAATGCGCCCGTTTTTGGCAAGCCTGCGCGGCGAGGAGCTTAAGCCGATTGAGGGAGACGATACATCGATACCAAACCTTATCGTAAGCGCTCGCAAATGCGTGTCGCCGGGCGGCAAGTTTTTCATCAACGTTCGCAATGCCCCTGACGGCTCGCGAAAAGGCATCATAAATGTTGCTGTCGAACTTTTCAATGAATCAGGCAAGAGAATAAGGAAGTTTGACGAAAGTAAACTTGACGAAAGCAAAACGTGCGATACGCGCTTTTATGTCGCAAGCGAAGATATCGCTCCAGAGTGCCGCGCTCTTACGATAGCAGTTATTTGGCGCAAGGGTGATTTAAGCGGCAGGTTTGAGGGCTTCCACCCTGTTGAAATATCTCCTGGTAATGCATGGTGCGTCAAGGAAGTCCATCAGCCGGTGCGCGATCTTGCGCCTATAATAAAGAAAGAAATTACATTTGCGAAAGGCCGCATTTTTGGCGAGATTTCGTGTGATGAGCCGCTACGATATGTGATGACGATGTGCGATGGGCGTATTCAGCGCATTTTCGGCAAGGCGGGCGATAAGGCTGATCGTTTTAGTGAAGACTCTACGCACGCCGTTTTCAAGATTTCACCATACAATTGCGACTATTCGGCCTACTCAAAGCCGAAGACAAAAAATACGCTTACGGTAAAAGGTGTTGAAGAAGCCGAGTGGCTTGATGCTTATGGTGCTAGAACTTCCTTTACGAGTGAATGTTCGGTGATGATTCCTGTAGCGCAGCCCATCTTTTTACGCGTTCCCAAAAGTTCACTTAAAACGGCTAGCGTCGAAGCGTCGTGCCCAGGGTATTTAGAAGGAACGATACCGCTTCGTGTAGCATACAAGCGCGGCTCGTACATTCTTCCTGGAGAGCGCGGCTCTTCTATGACGGCTACGCGTTTGCGCATTCAAAGTAGGTACCCGTCAGTTTCCCGCGAAAAGGCGGTTTCTTTCGATGCCGCGCTCGATCCCGATAGACCTTCATCCACTTTCTTTGTGCAGGCTGTTACCATGTCGGGGCGTACGTGGCGTTCGCAACCGTTTGTACTTGAGCGCGGCGATAAGTCGCCATCTAAAATGCGCGTTTATTCATGCGAAAAAGATAAGGTTGTCGATATTCAAATTCCTTCTTCGAGAGTGCCGCATATTGAGTATGATTTTTCGCCCACGGCTGGAGCTTATCTCATTGCCAAAGGTAAGTGGCGTAGGTTCTCTGGCGCTCTTGGCGGCATACATTCGCAGGCAAACCTTTACAATCGCAGCGGTTCAGGAATGTTCGATCGCCCTGAAGCGTTAAGAATGCTTCCTGTCGTTGATTCTCCAGTGCCTTCGCGCGAGCGTCGCAAGGATGGCAGTTGGGCGCTTGTGTTTGATGGCGTTGACGATTACGCGGCGTTCCCGTGGGAGCTTTTCCCTCAGTCGACAGGCTATAAGTTGTCGTTTGAAATACGCCCCGATCGCGATGATTGCGTAGAAACGCTTTTCGCAACTAAACTCGTAATGGGCATGCGCCTTGATCATGGCGAATTGAAGTTTGATGTTGCTGGCGGCAACGAGCAATCAACAGGCTTTCGTCTTGCGAAGGGCAAATGGCACAAGATTGTATTCGTGAGCGACGGTGAGAAGGCAAGCGTTTCAGTTGACGGTTGCATGCCTTACGTAACTTCAATTAAGATTCCTGGCATTTGTATGTCGTCTGTTTCTTTCGGTGGGTCCGACCGCAAAGACCGCCGCTGCTTTAAGGGCGCGCTCGCTAATTTAATTGTTGATCATTCGCTCTAAAGGCTTAAGTTAGCCTAAGAGCAATTTGGGAGGTAAGGCGTTATGGCGGTGACTAGGAGAGGGTTTGCATTTTCAGCGCTTGCCTTCGCAGGGTGTAAAGGCGGAGCGTTTTCGATTGTCTCCGGGAAACGTCCGCCGCGTTTAGTGTGCGGCGTTCTTTCTGATGTTCACGTCGACAAAGAAGATAATGCTAAAGCGTTTCGTAATGCCCTTGAGTGGTTTCGCGCAGAACACGTCGATGCCGTTGTTATCGCAGGCGACCTTACAACGGATTCAACATTAAAGGAGTTCGACTGGATGGCGCGCGTTTATTTCTCGGTTTTCCCGAGAGGCCGCCATTTAGACGGAACGCCAGTTGAGCGTCTCTTTGTAACTGGCAACCACGATGTTGATGTTCTTCAAAAGTTCAAATCACGCGAAGAAGCAGAGGAAAAGAGCTTTACGTTCCATCGCTCCGAGACGTGGGAGAGGCTTTTTGAAGAGGAATATTTGCCGATAACTCGCAAAGATGTTAAAGGTGTTCCGTTTGTATTAAAGAACTGGTGCTGCCGTAAACTTAAAGAGAAAAGTCCAGTAAAAGCGTATTTCGAGAAGTTTTCCGCAACTCTGCCGCATGAAGGGCCGCTCTTTTACATCCAGCATGACCATCCGCGCGGCACTTGTTCGTGGCCGGGCGCAAAGGATTGCTGCGATAGCGGAGATACTACCGAGTGCTTGTCGAAGTATCACGATGCAATCGCGCTTTCTGGTCATTCGCATTTCTCAATAGCTAATGAAACGTCAATTTGGCAAGGCGCGTTCACTTCGGTTGGCACAGGTTCTACTTGTGGATGGGGCTTTACCGATGGCGGGCGCGAAAATGGGCATGGCGGAGCCGATTTGAAAGATCGAATGTGGGAAATGCCGTATCTAGACATCTTGCGTTGCCGCCAAGCTCAAATAATGCGCGTTTACGATGATTGCGTAGCGTTTGAGCGGCGCGATGTAGAGTTTGGCCTTTCCCTTGGAGTAGATCGCATCGTTCCCTTAGGCGCTGGAGCGCAGCGCCCCTACGCATTTCAAACGCGTGCATCAAAGGCAACGCCGCCGCAATTTGCAGATAACGCAAGTGGACAAGTGCGCATCGTTCCTAATGGGCGCGACCGCGCTGGCAATGTGCACGCGCAAGTGGTGGTGGAATTTCCTCCTGTTAACGGCTTAAATGGCGGTGTAAGGGCTTATGACTACCATATTGAGGCAGATGAATGCCTTGCCGACGGGTCATACTTGCATATTCTTTCTCGCGACGTTTATTCGCATAATGCATTGCTTCCTGCAGAAAAGGATATCGATACTTGTGCGTGCGCTATCGCCCTTAGTAACCTTCCTCGCGGCAAAATACGTTTCAAAGTTGAACCGCGCGGAGAATGGGGTGAAACTGGGCGGGCATTGTTTATAGACTTCGCAAATAGTTAATAATTTCCTTATAATTTGATACAGTAAAATTGATACAGTAGCCGAGTTTTTGGTATAATTTCCATATGAGAAAGAACAGGGTTGTCGAGCAGAACAGGTGCTATCACCTTGTCAGCCGGCTTGCGCACCGTGCGTTCTTCATCGACGACGAGGAGAAGGACCGCGCGGTTGCGCTGATGCGTCGCGTAGAGGAGTTCAGTGGCGTTGTCGTGCTGGCCTACGCGTTCATGTCGAACCATTTCCACATCTTCATCTACGTGCCCAGTGCGGAGGAGATCGGCGAAGAGGATACTCGAGCTGCTTGCCGGCGGCCCAATGAGTCCGTCGGCGCTAAGGGAGGCGGTCGGCATCAAGAGCCGGATCCATTTCTCAAGATACTACATGACGCCGCTGATGGAGAAGGGACTTGTCGAAAGAACCGATCCCGAAAATCCGATGTCACCT
>JAGBXE010000164.1 GCA_017629455.1 Kiritimatiellia bacterium | reverse complement strand
GCGATGTTGATACGCTTGAAGATATTCTTAAAGACGGAGCAAAGCGCGCACGCGCCGCGGCAGAGCCGACTATTGAGAAGGTTCGTTCTGTAGTCGGGCTTCGCTGAAAGCCGTTCATTCAAGTTCTAAGTCTGTTTCAAATTACGTTTTGCAAGGTTTACTGAAAGGTCAGTTGGTGTAGGTTATGTTTAAGCCAGTTTCGAACAAGGTCGCGTTTCCCAAGATGGAGGAGGAGATTCTCCGTTTCTGGAGCGAAGATGGTACATTCGAAAAGTCTCTGAAGCGCAATGAAGGGCGCGAGCGTTTCTCGTTTTATGACGGGCCTCCCTTTGCGACGGGCTTGCCACACTATGGGCATCTTCTTGCAGGTACTATTAAAGATATCGTGCCGCGCTACCAGACGATGCGCGGAAAGTATGTCGAGCGTAGGTTCGGCTGGGATACGCACGGGCTTCCTATCGAAGCGCTTGCGCAAGATGCCTTAGGCGTAGCAGGCGCGCCAGAAATCAAGACGTTCGGCATCGATAAGTTTAACGAGCAGTGCCGTTCGATGGTTCTTAAGTACGTCGATGAGTGGCGTAGAACCGTTACGCGTATGGGCCGTTGGGTCGATTTTGACAACGGCTACAAGACGATGGATTTCGGTTTCATGGAATCGGTATGGTGGGTGTTTAAACAGCTCTGGGAGCAGGGGCGCGTTTATAGGTCTCATCGTATTATGCCTTACTCGTGGAAGCTTTCTACCCCGCTTTCCAACTTTGAGGCAGGTTCAAACTACAAGGATGTGCAAGATCCTACGGTGACCGTTAGGACAAAGGCAATTTCCGCAGAGAGCGCTGAGTTAAAGGCGCTGCTCTCGGCGGAAAAGGATGTTTATCTCCTGGTCTGGACGACGACGCCGTGGACGCTTCCTGAAAACCTTGCAATGTGCGCTGGCGCCAACATCGATTACGTAGCCGTGCGCGATGTTACAGATGAAGCAAGGCCTGTTTACATTATGGCCAAGGCGCGTTTGCCGCATATCTTCAAGAAAGAAGAACAGTACGAAGTCGTCTCGGAGTTTAAGGGTACGCTTCTTAAAGGCGTTGAGTACGAACCAATTTTCCCGTACTTCGCCGATAAGCGTTCGGAAGGGGCGTTTAGAGTTCTTAACGACGATTATGTCACAACCGATGACGGTGTAGGCATTGTCCATATTGCACCGGCATACGGTGAGGATGACTTCCGCGTCTGCAAGCAGAATGGGATTGAGGCATTTGTCGATCCACTCGATGACGCGTGTGCGTTTACGGATGCAATTCCCGAGTATAAGGGCCGCTTCTGCAAGGATTGCGACAAAGATATTATTAAGGCTCTTAAGGCGAGCGGCAAGCTCGTTCATCAAGCTACGATCGTTCACTCCTATCCGTTCTGCGACCGTACCGATACGCCTCTTATTTACCGCGCAATCGATGCTTGGTATGTGCGTGTGGAAGATTTGCACGAAAGGCTTGCCAAGAACAACTCGACAGTGCATTGGATGCCTACGTACGTTGGCGGAAAGCGCTTCGGCAATTGGCTTGAGGAAGCTCGCGACTGGAATATTTCGCGTAACCGTTTTTGGGGTTCGTGCATTCCTGTGTGGGTCAACGAGAATGATCCTTCCGATATGATTTGCGTTGGGTCTGCCGCGGAGCTTGAACAGCTTTCAGGCGAGAAGGTGAGCGATCTTCACAAGCATTTCGTCGACAAGATCGTAATTAAGCGCGATGGCAAGACGTATCGCCGCACTCCCGAAGTTCTTGACTGCTGGTTTGAGTCTGGCTCGATGCCGTACGCCCAGCAGCATTACATGGGCGAAAGCGGTACTGATGTGCCTTCTTTCTTCCCGGCTGATTTCATTGCTGAAGGTCTCGACCAGACGCGTGGGTGGTTCTATACGCTTATGGTTCTTGGCACGTGCCTCTTCGATAGTTCTCCATATAAGAATGTCGTTGTTAATGGTCTTGTTCTTGCTGAAGACGGCAAGAAGATGTCAAAGAGGCTTAAAAACTACCCCGATCCCGTAAAGATGCTCGACACCTATGGTGCCGACGCTATTAGGTTGTACATGATCTACTCGCCTGTCGTCCGCGCTGAGAATTTGCGCTTCTCGGAAAACGGCGTTAAGCAGATTATGCGTGATCTTCTTATTCCCTGGTGGAATGCGTATTCGTTCTTTGTAACTTACGCTAATGTCGATAAGTTCGAAGAGAGCGAGGTTGCAGCTCCCGAGTCGCAAAACGTGCTCGACCGTTGGATCGTTTCTTCAATCGAAACTCTTATCGCCGACGTTACCGCCGCGATGGATGCGTACGACTTGCAAAAGGCTGTCCGTCCGTTCGTCAAGTTTGTTGAAGATCTTACCAACTGGTATATCCGCAGGTCGCGTCGCCGCTTCTGGAAGTCGCAAAACGACGGTGACAAACTCTGTGCGTACAGGACACTTCGCTACGCGCTTGTTCAGCTTTCGAAAGTTGCCGCGCCGTTTACGCCGTTTATAGCCGACGAGATTTACCGCAATCTTCGCGGAGCTGCCGATCCCGAGAGCGTGCATCTGTGCGACTTCCCGACATCCAACGCTTCTGCCCGTGACATTGCTCTTGAGCGTAGCATGGCGTCGGTGCAGACTGTTGTTGAACTCGGGCGCCGCCTAAGAGCAGATAACGATCTTAAGGTTCGCCAGCCGCTTTCGGCAATCAAGGTT
>JAGBXE010000163.1 GCA_017629455.1 Kiritimatiellia bacterium | reverse complement strand
CCATCTCCGACAATGGAACAGGAATGGACGTTTCCGAGTTAGAAGGCAATCTCGGCACGATCGCAAGTTCCGGCACTAAGAAGTTCCGTGAAATGCTTAAAGAGAAAGGCGGCGAGTCGCTTCCCGAATTGATCGGTCAGTTTGGTGTAGGCTTTTATGCCGCTTTCATGGTCGCAGACAAAGTGACGGTCGAAACGCTAAAGCGCGGCACAACAACACCTCTTAAATGGGAATCTGATCTTTCGGGCGGATACACAATCTCCGATGGCGAGCGCGACTTCCCCGGCACTTCCGTAACGCTCCATCTGCGCAATGATCAAAGCGAATATCTCGACTGGTGGCGCATTGAAGAGCTGATCAAAAAATATTCCGACTTTATCGCCTACCCCGTAACATTCAAACAGCTCGACATTCCATCAGACGAAAAGGACGACGATCGCAAGCGCCGCGAAGAACGCGAAGCGAAAGCGCTCAACACGATGGTCGCTCTTTGGAAGCGCCCCAAGAAAGACGTCAAGCCTGAGGAGTACGACGAGTTCTACAAGCACCTCACTCACGACTGGGATTCTCCTTTTGAGACGATTCCTTTCTCTGGCGAAGGCGCTGTTGAATTTAAGGCTCTTCTCTTCCTCCCGAAGAAGGCAACGATGGATCTTTTCATGCCCGACCGCAAACGCGGGCTTTCGCTCTACGTGCGTAACGTCTTTATTGGCGATGACATTGAAATGCTCCTTCCAAGCTGGCTTAGGTTTGTGCGCGGCGTAGTCGACTCAAGCGATCTGCCGCTCAATGTCTCGCGCGAGATGCTTCAAGACGATGCAATTATCCGCAAGATCAAAAGCGCCGTCACGAAGAAAATCATCTCGACGCTCGAAGACATCAAAAAGAAAGACCCCAAGCGCTACGACGAGTTTTGGAATGCGTTCGGCGCGGTCCTTAAGGAAGGCGTTCACACCGATTACGAAAACGCCGACCAGCTTAAGAAGCTCTTAAAGTATCCTACTGCAAGAAGCGAAGCTGGAAAGACAGTCTTCCTCGAAGACTATGTTAAAGACATGGCCAATGGGCAGAATGAAATTTATTACATCTGCTCCGAGAGAGAAGAAGATGCTCGCCGCGCACCGCAGTTGGAAGCGGCGCGCAAGCACGGGTGCGATGTCCTGCTCTGGTGCGATCCTGTCGACGATTACCTTACCGAATCAATGCGCGATTTTGACGGCAAGAAATTTGTCGACGTAGCCAAAGGCGATGTCCAGTTCGGCACGGACGAAGAGAAAAAGGCTGAAAAAGAGGCGAACGAAAAAGCCGCCGCCGACCTTAAGCCCTTCCTTGAAAAAGTTAAAACGCTCCTTGATGAAAAAATTTCTGAAGTGCGCGTTTCAACCCGCCTTTCGGATTCGCCTTGCTGCCTAGTTGCGCAAGAGCACGCAATGCCCCCTTCAATGGTTCGCATGATGCGCGCAATGAAGCAGGATGTGCCTGAAGAAAAGCGCATTTTTGAAATCAACTCTTCGCATCCGCTCGTGAGCAAAATTAACGCACTCGAAGGCGAAGATTTCAACGAAGCTGTCGCGATGCTCTACGATTCAGCACTCGTTGCGGAAGGCTCGCCAGTTGCCGACGCGGCTTTGTTTGCCAAGCGCCTGACAACGCTGATGATGAAATAAAAATTATCAGCCTAAAGAAAAAAGGCGGGGGTTCAAGCCCCGCCTTTTCTTTTTTACTTCGGCTCGTACCACTTCTCTACGCCGTCCGGAAAACCGGTAGGAATAAAATTCCCGACCGTAGTGCGCGTAAGCGAGAACGAACGATTATAATGCGTAAACACCCACGGGCAATCGCGGCAAATGAGCTCCTGGCATTTCTTCCAATGGGCATTACGCTCTTCGGGAGTTGTCGCATCAAGAGCTGCTTCATACTCTCTATCAAATTCTGGATTTGAATATCCCGAATGGTTTGGACCCGGGCTTACATTCTTAGAATGAAAGAGCTGCAAGAAATTCTGCGCATCTGGATAATCTCCTACCCAGCCCATGCGGTAAAGCTGAACGCGCCCGTCATTTACGGCTCTCAAAAAAGCATCCCACGTCCTAAAGTCGAGCTCCAACTTAATTCCGATCTTTTCATAAAACGATGCCATAAGCTCGCCCGATTCCCGGCTTTCGTTTGTGGCGTTGCCGATAGAAAGAGTAAGAACAAGGCGCTTACCAGTCTTCGGATCAATTCCTCCTGGGTAGCCAGCTTTTACCATCAGCTCGCGGGCTTTCTCGATATTAAACGAATACTCAAACGGTGTTGTAAGGCGCCCTTCCACGCCTGGCGGCACTGGCCCGTCGCAACGCATAATGCGACCATTGTAAAATTTCTCCCATTCAGGAAAATCAAACGCGGCGTTAAGAGCTCTGCGCAAATTTACGTTCTTTCCTAGAACTGGGTCGTTCATATTTATACCTACGTGCAATACATCAAAAGCCGGAACACTGTGAAGCCTTATGCCGCGCGATTTAATGGAAGGGTCGAGATCGCCATTGGCGCTAACGATAAAATCCCAATTGTCCCTTGAAATAGAGCCTAGAAAATCAAGCTCACCTTTTAGAAACATAAGCCACTGGGTTGTAGCGTCATCAATAACTAAATAGCGAACCTCGTTAAATACGCGCTGGCCGCTTTCGTCGAAATCTCCGCTTCGGCGAGTAAAGACCATTTCATGATTTCTCCTCCAACGCGTAAGAACATACGGCCCTGACCCCTCACCATCAACTCCGCGCACGGAAGATGCGCTCATCGCCATAAGCCACGGAAAATAATGACACCTGCGTTTAAGTTTTATTTCAAGAACATCGCTACTTAAAGAGCGAACCGTATCGACATCCTTCATTATCCATGCGTTAGGCGAAACCGTCTTAGGCGAGCGCAGCCTCTCAAGGCTTCGCGCCATATCGGCCATCGTCAACTTTGTTGCGTTAGCACCAGCTCTGCGGCGGAAAATATATGTAAGACCGTCATCAGAAACTTCTGGCATTTCGCAAAAACCAGGCACTAGGCAATATGGACGCTTTTTATAATCTATTTCAAGAGGCGTCTCATATACGAGCGCGATTGCATGCGAATCGTAAACCGATCTTGCCTGCGCAGGATCCATAGTAGAAACGCGCTCCATCGGGCGCGTAAAAACTGCAGTAGCCAAAACTGCGAAGGCTAACATCATAAAACGTGAATCTCCACCCTAAGGTCGATTTTGGCAGGCGCTCCCGGAAGGCGCGCAAGCTTTGCAGATATCTCGCGAAGGCGCGGGCGCAAAGCGTAAGATGCTGCGGCACTTTTAACGTAAATATAAATGCGCCCATTCTCCATACGCCCTGGGCGAGCAGATAAGTTTGGAAACAGCTTACGCCAGTTATCGACAAGGTTATCGAAGAAAACATTTTTTTCTTCAGTTAATTCCTTGAACGCCACTTCGAAAGCGCTGGCAACGGTCTTATGCCTGCCGCGCTTATCAGGATCTATCGGAAGCCAATTAACGCCATTTTCAAATGCCATTCTAAACTTCCTTCTTTCCAAATTCCAGCGTTTCCATAAAAAAGACTTTATCGCCGACGCGGCAACGGGGAGCAGCAAACGTTACCCATGTGCCGCGCTCGCCAACATCGACTTCTTGTTCGTCACGACGCATTTCTCCAAGCGTAAGCTCTGCAACCCCGGTCGTAGGCCCATGTATCTGAAGATTGTCGCCCGGGCGAATTGAATGATCTTGAATTTTTACTTGCGCAATGCCAGACTTTCTGAAGTAATCAATTACAATTCCAACGTGGCGCTTTACTTCAGTAGCCAACGAATCCTCCGAATCTGTAAACTGCCCCTTCCCTGGACGGCCGAAATAAAGGCCTCGCGAAAATTCGCGATGAAAGACCTTCTTGACCGAATCCATAAGCTCGCTTACAAGCTCTTCGGTAAATGTGCCCTCGGCTACAGCATCAACTGCTCTGCGGTAAGCGGTAACTACGTTCTTTACGTAATTGGCATTGCGCGCACGCCCTTCGATTTTAAATGAGCGAATGCCTGCTGCCATTAGTTTGTCGACAAACCCAAGCGAACACAAATCTTTTGCCGAAAGGACAGTATGCGGCTCTACAATATACTCGGCGCGTCCTTCGTGTAAAGCTTTGCCCTCGGCATCTTCATAGAAATCGACAGCCTTAACTTGAAAGCGCCGCCTGCACGGTTGGACGCATTCTCCGCGGCAAGCGCTTTTACCGAATATCTCGTGGCTCATAAAGCACCGCCCCGATTCGGCAACGCACTGAGCGCCATGAACGAAACATTCTATCTCAAGAGCCTTCCCGCCAGTGAGCCGCGCTTCTTCTTCGTCTTTAGAAATAATTTGCGCGACTTCCCTAAGCGTACACTCGCGCGCAAGAACAACGCGCTCGGCGCCAAGGGAAGAAAGAAATCGTAATGCCTGCGAATTTGAAGTCGACATCTGCGTCGAGATGTGAAAGGCAACGGAGTGCTTGCGGCAAAGAGAAACTACTCCCCAATCGGCGACGATAAATGCATCGACATAAGGCTTTGCGGCGAGAATCGTTTTTTCAACTTCTTCTATCTCGCCTTCAAACATTATCGCATTAAGAGCGAGATACGCCTTAACGCCTTTGTCGCGGCATCGGCGAGAAATCTTTGGTAGATCATCAACTGTAAAATTGACCCCGCTCCTAGCACGCATATTAAACGTGCCAAGCCCAAAGTAAACGGCATCGGCTCCTGCATCAAGTGCCGCCTGCAGGCAGGTGAAATCGCCAGCGGGGGCCAGTATCTCCGGTTTTTTCATACAGCTTCTTTGAAGGGGCTTTAAAAATAAGAACTATTTCTTCGCCCACTTTGGGAACTTGCGTCGGACAATCTTACTCGTATACTCTTTCGTAGACTTATCGAGATTGGTCCACCCGGTCCAGATATTATCGCCGTCAAAAACAAGCCCGGTTGCTCCGCCCATACGACCGCGCGCTTCTTCCTTGAAATCTGCAGAAAGGCGTATGCTGTCGTAACCAAGTTTAGCTCCTTCTTTATTGACGCCATACATATTAAGATAAACTGAACCATTATATCTCTTTAAAATCTCAATGCCGAGCCTTACGGGAAGATTGTCTAGAACATAACTTTTAATAAGCGTAAAATCACTCGTAAGATGATGAAAGCGCACTTGGCTTAAGGCTATATCGCCAGGGCGCAAACACCCGACTAAAAACGAGCCGTCATCAAGAATCGTAAGTGAGCCTGCGCGATCATTAATATCGAGAACGTGCATCTTTATAAGCTTGAGCGTATTTTCATCGTATTCGCCGACTGTAAGGCGGCACTCGGGAGTGGTTTTCCCGCCGGTTTCAGACTGCATCGGGCATACGGCGACATAGAGTTTGCCGCCTCTTGTTTCAAGCCCTGCATGATGACCTTTGACATCAACCTTTGCAAGCACATTGCCCGCAAGATCGGTTTTGTAAATTTCTCTCGTGTGCGCCCAGTAGAGAGTATTACTGCCATCGTACCAAACATCTTGGAGATGGCCCGATTTAGGCTTTGCTTGCAAAACAATTTCGTCCACCTGCGGCATCGCAGCGTTTGCTGACAACGCGAAAAGCGACGAGAAGATAAGCGCAAGCGATGCCACTCTGCGCGAGGCCGACATCGAAAGCGAGACCGCGAAAAATGCCAATATTGCGCCAGCTAAAAGAAACGGTGCAAAGTGCTCGCGCCAACGGTTGTAGACATTGGCATCGAGTGCAGTAGTTTCCAACGTATCAATTTCATCAAGCGCTTTGGCAAGCGAATCACGGTCGTTCACGGAAAAGTATCTCCCTTCTGTTGTTTTTGCAATTGACTTAAGTTGATTTTCGTCAAACGTCATATCGGCATACTGAATAGTTTCACGACCAAAAAAGTCACGCCCGAAAATCGGCGTACGGCGCGCTCTCGTTCCGACACCGATAGCGTAAACTTTTATCCCGAGTTTCGCGGCGGCCTTCGCCGCTTCGTCTGGCTCAACGGCTCCAGTATTGCTGACACCATCGGAAAGAAGAATAGCTATCTTCGACTTTGGCTTTGCATCCTTTAACCTTGCAAGCGCCGTTGCAAGCCCGTCGCCTATTGCCGTCATTTGCTCCTCGCGCGAGATTGCATTGCCGCTCGCATCGAGAGCAATCGACGGAATCTCTACACCCTTAAGAACATTTAAGAGCGCCTGATGGTCGGCCATCAGAGGCGAGCGCGTAGCGGCGTAACCGCCAAATGTCACAAGCCCTATAAGATCGTCGGGACGCTTTGCAACGAAATCAGCAAAAAGTTTTTTGACTACGGCAAGCCTCGTTGTCTTGCGCGAAAACCGCTCTCCCTTTGGCGTTAAATCGAGAGCATCCATCGAGCCTGAAACGTCAACAGACATCATAATCGCAATCGCATCGACAGACTTACGTTCCTTTGCCAATGAAGTGCGAGGACGCGCCGCGGCAAGGACCATAAGCGAAAGCGCGGCAAGTAAAATGTACGGCGTAAGAGAAGCTATCTTTGCCCTCAAGTTACTTCCCTTTGCCGGCAAGCGCGAGAGAGCCGAAAACTTGATGCCGCTTCTGCGAGCTCGCCTTAATAGCCGCCATGCCGCGAAGGCGAGCGGAAGAAAAAGAAGAAGCATCCAAGGGTTTGCAAAGCTCATGTGAAGAAATGTTTAGATTTTAACTATTGCTAAATCGGAAGGTATCCACCAGCCGCGCGGTGAAAGATCAAAGGAAAACACCTTTATCCCGTCAGGCTGACAGTTGCGCTTAAAGGCCTGCGTAAAAAACCTCCGTAAAAATATCGCAAGCGTCCGCTCAATCTCTTCGGCAGAAAACCTCTCTCCGAAATATTTAAGTGCAGCTTCCTTAAGATATTTTGAGCCCATCTCGTTGACGATAAAATTCCAAAGGAAAAAATCGTGTAGCTCGTAAGGGCCAATAGTGTTTTCGGTAATCTGCCCCTTAACTAGCTCTGGACTTACGGGCGTATCGACTATATCTTTAAGAGCACGCGCGGCTGCAGAGCCTTCGCGCTTTAAACTCCACCATTCACAGACTTTGCGCACTATCGTCTTAGGTACGCCGTTATTAACGGCGAACATCGACATATGATCACCGTTGTAAGTGCACCACCCGAGCGCTATTTCACTCATATCGCCGGTACCTAAAACGATGCCACCTACCATATTGGCCTTGTCCATCAAAATAAGCGTGCGCATTCTCGCCTGCGCATTCTCATACGTGATGTCGGCCATCTTGCCGTCATGGCCAATATCTTTAAGGTGCTGCTTGACGCTTTTTACGATCGATATAGTCTCAATCTCGAGGCCAAGGCCTTCGCAAAGAAGCTCAGCATTACCCTTTGTTCGGCTGCTCGTGCCAAAGCCCGGCATTGTGATAACATAGATGCCTTTTTTATCGAGCCCAAGCTTTTCAAACGCCGCGTCAGCAACTAAAAGAGCAAGCGCGGAATCAAGCCCGCCCGACAGCCCGATTACTACTTTTGTAACACGAATTGCCTTAAGGCGCTTTGCTAAGGCTAAAACCTGCGTCTTAAAAACTTTTGCCGCAGAACAGGGAAACGGCTTAACCGAGCCTCCTAAAGGCTTTTCGCCAAGATAACCGCGGTGCGTCGCTAGGCAGCCTAAGTCTTTCATTTTCTTGAATGCGCAAAAGACGCAAGGCCCCTTATGGCGTTATCTGATGCGATTATAGCTCTTGCCGTCGAACGAGACGTCGTAACCGCAGCAAAGCCACGATGTAAGTTCAGCAAAACTCGACGTATCAGGCCTCTTGCCGTTCATGGGTACGCGCAGCTTCTCAACATGGCCGTCAGCGAAAGCCACGTGCGCAACAGCTTCCCTTCCGTTTAAGTGATTAACGCCAATCTCTTCACTGGTAGAGCCGCCGCCTTTATACCTGCTAGCTCTTCCACCGTCATCTACACCTTGCGCGCCATACTGCAAGATGGCATCATTATCGGTCGTAGCGGCCGTTCCCTCAGGCTGCCACATATTGTAACCCATAAACGGAACTTCCGAAAAAAGTAGCCTCTTGTCGGCTTTATCGAGATTGCCGTATTGCTCCCTGCCCGCCGTCGCCGATCCCGCCGCACGGCCTTGTTTATCGTAGCCGAAATACGCATTCATAAGATAGCTCCAATTAGGCCGTGCACCACCCGTCTTGCCCGACCTTGCCGCGCGCGCATGCTCGGGGCAAAGATACGTCTCGCGAGCCTGCGAGACATACTTCCAAAGTGCGCCGTTTGTAAAGGCATATTGCACCGCTTCTGCATCATCAGAATAAAGACTTACGATCGTAGGCTGCGAATAAGAAGCTGTAGGAAACATATCTCGCGAGTCGCTACTTATCCAACCAGGCACTTCATAATACATCTTTTCCGCACGCCTTCCAGCCTTCTCCGTAATTTTCATATAAATGCTATTTCCCGCCGGAGCATAATGCGTAGTCGCCATGCCACACGTCTGAACGGCATTGGCAAGATTCTTCATATTCGAAAGGCAACGCGCCGCACGAGCAGACGCCGTACCGCCGCCGAACGATACGAGTAGCACGCCCGAAAGAATGCCGATAATTCCTACAACGACAATAAGCTCAACGAGAGAAAAACCTTTTTTCATCGTATTTTAAACCTGTTTTAAGTTTAATCAAACTGCCTGTACATCAATACGCGCGTCTGATGCGGAGCATTGGGAGGAATCGAAGAACTTGCGCTTGAACCTGTCTCTCCGCTAGCTGACCTGGACGAATACGGTTTCGAACCCGGGTAGGGGTTACGCCAGACAAGCGCAACGGCACGCGCACCGAGTTGAGGCGGCGTCTGGCCTATTGCGCCGCCGCCCATCATCATGGGCTCCGCGCGCACAAATATCAAAAAGAGCTGCTGCTTGACCGCAAAGCAATCGCGCCAATAGCCGTAAAGGAATTTGCGGTCGACACCGTAAAGATCATCTGTATCGCCCTCGAGAGTAACGCCCATAAGCGTATCGCCATTCGTGCCGTCCTGATCCCACAAATCGTCATACGCATCCATCCAACCATCGATATGGGTTTGATTGCGCATTTGAGATACGAACGCCGATGCAATATTTTTAAGGTCTTGCCAAGCAAACTTTGCATCAGGGTTCATGGCGGAGAACGCGTACTTTTTATTAAATGTAGTCGCCTTGCGCTCACTTGCTGAAATGCCCGTATCATCTGTATTTGCCGATGCCGACCACCAGCTTTCCGGCGTATTGGCAAAAGCCGCTACGATAATGTTCGCGTTATCGGAGTAGGGGTTTATCTTCGGCCCTCCCCCGTCGTTTACAAAACCTGCCATTTGCCCGAGCGTCACGAAATCATCAGGGGCGTTTCCGAACGGATAATACGTGCGCCACATACGATGCCAGTTGTCGCATGATGAAACTTGGGTAGGCCACTGGTCAAGACTTGAGTTTTGCAGCGATGAAATCTGCCCATAAAGCTCATTGCCCAAATTGGCAAAATCACTCCCGCAAAGGCGCGGCAAAAACGCAAGCTCATAGGCACTTTGCATGTACCCTGAATCACTCGTTGCCATAAAGATATCGCTGTCGCGGCCGTCGACACCCTTGCCGCATTTATTAAGCCACTCGTCCTTGCTTACGGTTTCGTTTATGAACCAGTGTTCAGGAGCCCAGTTCCAACGCGGGTCGCCGCACAAGATCCCCTTCGGAGCAACATCGATTGCAACAGGGCTAGCCATCGGCTGGTCGTTAAACGCAAATGGGGCGCTACCATTAAAGCGCATAACAGGGTAGGCTGAACCCATCGCATCACCCAAAACTCGCGCGCTTCCGCTTGCGTAATTATTGCGGCCGTTAAATTCCCTGTCATCTAGCATTGTTGCTGGAACCAAGTCGACGGTTTTGCCGTCACCATTTTTTACTCTGAGCCATACGGCCATACGTAGCGTAATCTGTTCAGTGCCGCCGCTATTTAAATAGCTAAGGAAGCTATTCATGCTTGTAAAGCGCGGATCCGGCTCACCATTTGGGGCAAGAGGCGGAATAGCGCAAGATGCGCCAACGCGCCTTGGACCTGATGAGGTGTTACGCCATGCATAAACGCCAGGGCTATTGATAGGATCAGGTTCCCACGACTCCTGATCTTGTTCCCATGTAACTAAAATAAATGGATTGTCATTAAGAACATTTTGGATTGAACTTACACCATCGCGCAAAGTAAAGTCGACTTCCTTTACGGCATCTGATTCCTGGTCAACATTGTTGAAATCGCAATTCTGTTGCGCAAGTGGGAAATGGAAAACTCCGTTGTTGTTGTATGCCGACGATGTAAGAGCGCTATTACCGCCTGCCATGTGAAGTGCATCATTCTGGTTGCCAGTACGGAAAGTAAAATTACCGACAGTAAAGAAAAATTCAACATGACCATCAATGTTAAATGAATCGGGATTTTTCAAATCGATCCCGCGCCTAAATGGGTACGCCACAAGCGCCTTTATTGCGCCCGTACGAATGCCAGAAAGAAACTTAGTGCCGTCAATAAAATGTTTAGTTACATATTGAGCTGTACGTTTCAGACCCGGCGCCGTTGGCGTTATTCGCATTGACGAGGGCTGGGCTCCTACATAGTTTGGTGAAACTATATCCGTTTGAACACTCCCAAGCTGATTACCAGTTGGATCTTCATCTTTACTCTTTATTTCGATCATTGATCCGTTGATCGTATGGCTTATGCCGCAAACCATCGGCGCACGTTCAACAGAAGGTATTGCAAGAGATACTGGTACATCGTCCTTATCTAGATAGTCGAATAAATGAACTAGACCAAGCCTGCCGATAGCGTTTCTGAGCCTAACGGCACCTTTGGACGATTCATCAAGAATACGCCCGATAATGCGGCTATTATTAGCTTCAAGCGCGCTTTCATCAAAAGGCTGGTATTGTTCGTCAGCTAGATCGTAATCGTCACTATCACTAGTGCCCGCAGCACTCGGAAAGTAACTGTCGGTTATAAACGCCATGTGACGCTGCATTTCCGCAATAGGCCCCGTGGGGCTTGTCACAAATTCGCTAGCGCCCCCGCCCAAGACAGATGCGAATGGGAGATATGAGCTTAAACTTCCAAGCTTGTCGTAAACTGCAAGGTTAAAGTCGGCTAAAGAAACGAGAGGAAGCTTCGACGAAGAACTACCGCCCGAGCTGCCGCCTCCGCTCGAACCTTTCTGAGCGGGAGTTTTAATATCATCTTTAACGGCGGCAAACGAAACGTAATTCTCCATAAACTGATCCCACGCCGACGGCTGCAGGGTGTAACCAGTATGGCTTGTATTTTCAAAAACGTATGAGAGCGAAAGCCTATTTTCAGGCGATGAGCCGCGTGCGGCATCTGCGGGAATCTTATTTATATCGAAATGATCTGAAACATCAACAGCGCAAAATGCATAGCGCCCGCAATCATACCCGAACGAATGCCACATAGCTGCGAGCGAATGGCGTGAATAGTACCTGGCCTCGTTAATAAGCGCCGGCGGCAAATAGGCAAGGCCTTCTAAGGTAAGCGTCGAAATCGTGTCGGCCGCAGAGACAAGATTGTTAGACCCGATAAAGACGTGGTTACGCCAGCTGTTGCGATTAGGGTCGGTCGTACCTGCAGCACGCGGGTACATGATCGAGCCTTTTCCTACTCCCGGATGCGGATTATCGGCTACGGCCGCATCAACGATATCTATGGCCTCGGCAAGAGCCGCCTTAACGAGCTGCCTCGACGACGATGTGCGGCGAAGATAGCTCGACGGAAGACGCGAATGGCGCATATACGCCGAGAACGCCACGGCCGAAATGACCATGAACGAAAGCATGCCGAGCACTATCAGTAGCGCGGAACCCTTTTTCATCAATTCCCCCAGTTCCGGTAGAAATTCGGCAACCAGTACCCCGTCTGAAGAGTACCGGTCACAGTCTTAAGCCTTATGCTCGCCGAAGCCTCGGCAATTGTGACGCGATAAGGCGTCCCCCACGGGTCGACCATTTCGCCGTTGTTACGAAGCTGCGCCATCAGAAGGACTGGCAACTCCCCTGAACCACTGGAGCCAGTTGCGCCTTGCGCACTGTCTTTACCGATCAGAAAACCAAGCGAACTCATATCGGCAACAACGCCGTTATTTCCACTGCCGCGCGAACCCATCGTCGGGAGCTGATCGCCATTCCAAACTTCGTACGCCAAAATAGCCTGCGAAATCACCTTAACGTCGCTAGTAGCCTTCTGTATGCGTGCACGCTCGCGCGCACCGTTGACGGCCGTCGTCATGGCACCCATAAGAACAGCAACCATCCCCACTACGACAAGCAGCTCGACGAGCGTGAAGGCCGACCTCATATGGCGAACACAAGAGCGCTTAAACGCCTTGCCGTTCGTCACTGCCGATATCTTCTCTTCATGCATTTTCCAGCACCTCTTTAAGAAAGACCCCGATCATTCGAAATCGTCGGGCGAGCTCCAAATGTCGTCCCACGTGTCAAACTCCTTGTCGGGACCGGCACTCATAACGTTAATGAAATAATTCTTAAGCGAACGCGTAGAGCCTGCACCAACATTTATGGTCGTAATATCTTGCGGAGTTGTTGAATCAGAGACAGCAAGGTTTTGCCTTATGATGTTGGCTATAAGTTTGCCGCCGCCTTCCGACACTACACTTGTATTCGGCGCATCGCATGCACGCTGGCGCAGCCGGCCATTTTTATCCCAAAGCCCGACATGGCGGTATATCTCGGCGCTGCCGCCCACCTTGGCAATAAAGGCGTTATCGGCCTCTTCACGCAAGGTTGCCACATTATCGCGAACGTAATCTAAATCCGACACCCCTGCTACGCCCGTACGCCAAGCTATCGACGACTGGTTGAAGATCATCGTCAATATAGTTACGAGCATACCTAAAAGAAGCGAAGCCACCAACAGTTCAATGATGGTGAAACCAGCGCGGCAGTTGGGTTTGGCTATATTCAACTTACTACTCATCTGGCAACCCCTGGAACCTGACCTCAGTGTAGAAAAGCGGCATCGACAGCAACTCGCCAGGTAGACGCGTAGCCCTAAAGGATATTTTAACGACGGCCGAATCTTCATCATGCTGGACTACTAGCCCGCACCTCATGCCAGTGCCGCTTAGCGCGGCGCTCGGAAAGGCCGTCTTCACTTCAAGCGGGCCTTTTGCCGCGCCCTGTATCCACGACATCGTTTGGCTGAAGACGCTTTCAGCCATAGACTGTGGATCTTTAGTCACAACGCCCGTTGAAGAATCAATATAATCCTCCCATGCGCCATCGCTGGGGAAGAACTTCTCCTGACGGAATACGCTCCACTTGAGATTCGTTGCGCTTATTGCCATAACTAGCGGCGAAATTATACTGTCGGCCAAAGTTGTTGCTGCGACATCCTCGCGACTGTGGCGATTCTCGCGGAAACCAAACGCGTACAAACCTACAATCGAAAGAATCCCGCCCGCCATGATAAGCATGGCGAGATTAACCTCGATAAGCGTGAATGCTTTTTTCATCATTACAAATCACTCGTCGGATCGGCTGTCGTTCCGATTTTCTTTGGCTGTAAGACACCTGCTGAATTCGGTAAAAGCGCCGAGATACTAATGGAACTGACAGAACCTAAACCACCAGAAGCGCCGCTGCTCATCCCAGAACCCGTATTCAACCCAACGTCAAATGCCATCGCCCCCGCCTCCTCAATAGGATCGGATGAACTAGGCGAGAAGTTCGAACCGAAGATATAACCGTGGGGCAAAATGATATGGGCAAACTCAAAGCCATACGCCATACCTGGAGCCCAACTCACGCCGCCGTCGTCTTTAAGGCGATAAGCATAAACGGTTATTGAACCGGACGCCTCACCTTCCGTAAGCGCAGCACGCGAAGAGCCCCCCTTTGCGCCAGCGACAGATTCAGATTTGACGCCATCGCCGGTGAGATAAACTGGCGTAAACTTCACAGGATAGACTTTGGTTTCAACTGTCGAGCGAAGGATCTGCGAACTGCTCTCAATCTTTGACAAATCGTGCATTGGATACAGATACATTGTCGCCTTGGATGAACCGCTTTCTTCATCGGCAGCTTGGTTCGTAAGCTCAAGATCGGCAAACTCGTCGAGAAGATCTGTGCCAACGACCTGCGTGATACGACCCGAACGGCGAATCGCCACTGCATGGCCAACAACAACAATATTGCCATCGTCTGTGTCGCTTTCGGCGCGCAAAGTCTCGTTCCAGAAAATAACCGCCGTAGGCTGACGATCAATCTGCGCACGTTGGTATGCCGCACGGATTAAGGTGTTGACGTCTTGAATAACGCCCTTTTCCTCCATGCCGCGGCGCATTTGACGGTAGCCACCGACAGACACGGTG
>JAGBXE010000162.1 GCA_017629455.1 Kiritimatiellia bacterium | reverse complement strand
TATCTCATGCGAGATCGCCGGGGCGTAATCATTTACGTAGGTAAGGCAAAAAACCTTAAGCGCCGCGTAAGTTCCTACTTTCGCCCCGGGGCGCGGCACGCGCCAAAAGTGCGCTCCATGGTTGATACTGTGCACGACTTCGAAACGATGGTTGTGCGCAACGAAGCCGAATCGCTCTTAACAGAAGCTTCCCTCATAAAGAAATATAAGCCGCGCTTTAACATCTTAATGCGCGACGATAAGCGCTATCTTGCTCTACGCGCCGATCCTTCTGCCCAATGGCCGCGCTTTACATGCTGCCGAATCGTACGCGACGATGGCGCTAGGTATTTTGGCCCCTTTCCTTCTGCGCCAGTCGTACGCGCGGCAAAAGATTTCGTGGAAAAGCGTTGGGGTATTAGAGAATGTGACGCAATTCTCCCCTGCGCCGACGATCACCGCCATTGCCATGCCGACATAATACGCACGTGTTCAGCCCCATGCATGTCTCGCATAACTCCAGAAGCATACCGCGCGGCATTTGATGAAGCATGCGAATTTCTCGAAGGCCGCCGCCCCGAAGTGCTAACAGAGGTGGAAACGGCAATGAAAGAAGCCGCGCAGAAAAAAGACTACGAAACGGCGGCGCATCTGCGCGACACTCTTTTAGCATTGAAAGAAATGACTAAGGCGCACTTTGTGCGCAAGTCGCCACGCCTCAAAGCCGACGAAGCAAGGCAAGGTATCGAAGAATTAGCCCAAGCGCTCAACCTCCCTTCTCCGCCGCGCATCATTGAATGTGTCGATATTTCAAATTTGTTCGGAACTGATTCTGTCGCTTCTCTAGTCGTTGCATCGGATGGGATGCCTGACGGGCGCTTTTACCGCCGCTTCAAAATTAAAACGGTTATGGGCGCTGACGATCCTCAATCAATGGCTGAAATCGTCCGCCGCCGCTACGGCCCAACATCAAGCCTAAATACAACATCCCCACGCGCCGACCTTTTCGTCTGTGACGGCGGCATTACCCAGCTTCGTGCAGCACGAGAGGCGTTTGCAGAAATAGGAGTAACCGACATACCAACGATTGGTCTTGCCGAACGCCAGGAAGAAATTGTTTTCGACGATGGCCGAGAAAATATGCTTCTGCCGCGAGATTCTCAGGCGCTCTTTGTATTAACGCGCCTACGCGATGAAGCACACCGCTTCGCAATCACGTACCACCGCGCTTTACGCGAGCGTCACATAAAAGAATCTATACTTGATGAAGTTCCCGGCATAGGAGAATCGAAAAAGACGAAACTCTTGCGCGCATTTAGATCGATTAGGGGGATTGCCAAGGCCGACATCGCATCAATTAAGGCCGTTGCCGGCATAAATGAAATTACTGCAAAAGCCGTCCTTGATGCAGCAAAATCAGTCTCTGAAAACCGTTTAAAAAGCGCTGATTAAATGCACCCACCTAAAGTGGGGAATGCGCATTTATTAAGAGAGCCACGCAGCTTTTACGTACCTAAGCCAGGCTAAAAGGCGCACAAATGAAACATCGTCGCGCGGCTCAAAAACGAGATGTTTAGCATTCGCTGCAATATCTTTTAATTTGCCAAAATCAACTTGGCCCTCGCCTGGTGGAAGGTGATCGTCGCCGCCAATAGAATCGTTTATATGCAGCCCAACTGGTTGCAAAGATTTTTCCAACCCCTCTAATGAAACGCCTTGTATATCCTTCCAGCCGTTTACGCTCCTTACATGATCGTGGCCAGTATCAAGCCAAGGCTTCACAAATTCCCCACACACATCGGCAATTTCCCATTCGGCAGGAAAGCCTTCGAGATATGGTAAATTTTCTAAACCAAGCGTGACATTATTCGTCTCAAGATCGGGCAGAATATTCTCAAGTTCTTTCTTGAATATATCAATCATCTTGCGCCCACGCTTAATGCGGCGCTTAAAATCTAACCTCCGAAAAAAGCCGCGGTAGGAAATTTGCCCAGAATGTAAAACAACTGCCGTCGCCCCCATTTCTGCGGCAAAAAGAATGTTCTTTCTTACATGAACCCTTGCTAGCGCGCGAGCGGCTTCATCAAAACTTGCAAGACGATAAAGCTCAGGGTAACCTTGCGGAGCTGATAGCGGCACAGGACAAAACGCGTGTATTGAAGTTACCGGCATAGCATCAAGGCGCGATTTAAAACCGCTTACCTGCTGCAAGGTAGTATGAAAACCAAGCTCTAAAGAATCAAAGCCCAAGTCGCCCGCTATATCAGCGATTTCCTCGCCTGCTTCAATGCGCCTGTTGCACCAATTTGTCGAAAGCGAGAATTTCATCGGCGAGTTATTGTTTATCGGCGAGCAAAACGCCCTAGCCACTCTTTAAAGAAGAAACTAGTCCGCGCAAGCGAATCTGCGCTTGGCAAAAACCATTCAAAGAAAAGCCTCTGGGAATAATATGCTGTATGTGCGGAATAATCGCAAGGCGCAGGAACTACCTTAAGCGAAGTCTTTGCGAAATTAGCCGATGCGCGCTTCATATGCCATGCACTCGTAACTAAAAGTATTGTTGGCGATGCATTAGCGCCCTTCTTAAGAAGCTTCTCCGTAAAGCGCGAATTTTCGTACGTATTACGCGACTCATCTTCAGATACTATAGCCTCACTCGGAACGCCAAAATCTTTCAAAAGCGGAACTGTCGAAGCTAAATCGTTCGATCCGGAAGTAATAACGATTGGGGCCTTGCGCGCTTTCCAAAGACGCGCAGCGTGCCAGACGCGATCTGCCGCGTCAAACATCTCTGGGTACAAAAGCCTATCAGACTTAGAGACGCCGCCACCTAAAACAACAATTGCATCAGCCTCGGGAAGCGACTCAAAATTTTGTGCTCCGACATAAGGTTTCTCAAGCGGAAGCCCAAGAATACAAGCGCACATCAGCGTTGAGGCAAACCAAAGCAACGCAAAAGATGCCGCCACCATTACGCCGCCTAGACGGCGATGGCGCGTCATAAGAATAAAACCTGCGACCGCTCCAATTAGAACGGCCGCAACTGGATTAAAAATAGACCAAACAATTTTATTCAGAATGAACATTGGCCTACAAAAGTAAGTAATTAAGCCATCTGCGATAGGATTTCCCTAGCAGCAGCTGCAGGATCGCTAGCCGCCAACACGGGGCGCCCGACAACCAAGTGCGTTGCTCCGTCTCTAACGGCATCTGCAGGCGTGGCAATGCGCTTTTGATCGCCAACATCTGCACCAGCCGGGCGCACACCAGGCGTGACAAAGAGCGTTCCCGGGCGTAACGAAGACGAAAGAGCCCCTACTTCCTTGGGCGAGCAAACTAGCCCATGAGCCCCATTTTCAACCGCAAAGCGAGCCATCGCTTCAACCTGCTCTGCCGGCGTGCGGCCAGCAATGCCAATGTCGGACAAGTCGCCTGCATCAAGCGAAGTAAGCACAGTAACAGCAAGAATATTAAGACCGGGAAACTCTGCTGCTGCTTCCGCGGCGGCCTTAATCATGGCGCTTGCACCGACGGAATGGATCGTCATTAAATCGACGCCGAGCTTACCGCCCGAGCGCACCGAGCGCTCTACCGTGCGCGGTATGTCGTGGAACTTGAGATCAAGAAAGACGCGCTTTCCAAGGTCTTTTACGGCCTTAACGACATCGGGGCCTTCAGCTGTAAAAAGCTCAAGACCAATCTTATAAAAATTTACCGCATCGCCGATTTGAACGACCTTGTCGACCGCTTCCTGCCTTGAGTTAACGTCAAGTGCTACAATAAGTTCTGCCATATTTCTCCTTTAATAATACTAAATTCTAAACAACTCGCCTAGTACATCTTTTCGTACTCGCCCTTATTTACGCGCTTAAGCGTATGAAAACCTGCGCGCTTCGCGCGATAGTGCAAATCCGTTTTAGACCTACCTAGCCCAGGGGCCTGAATCACCCTAAAAATAGCAGCGCCGCATTTAGGACAATTTGTAAGCGCGGCATCTGCAATTGACTGGACTATCTCAAAGCTATTGCGACACTCTTCGCACGCTTTGGTAGCATCCTTTGGCTCGTAAACGTATGTCGGCATCAGTAAAACTCCGTCTTGTGCGTATTATATCAAATCACCGACCCTAGATACTTGATCAAACTCTTCCGCTTGGGCGTGTTGCAATATATCAGTTCTTTTTATACAATCCACATAAAGGAATCTTGAAGATGAATTTGAAAATCCTTTCTATCGTCCTTCTTTCAATCGGCGGCTCGATAATAGTTGGAGTTATAGCCGGGCTTCTCTTTCGCCATATCCCTCATAGGCTCAACGACATTGTTCTCGGCTTCGCTGCCGGAGTTATGCTAGCTGCCGCGTTTCTCGGGCTAATCGCACCAGCGTTCGAAGCAGGCGGAGGCGGCGGCCTTCTTCTTGCAACAATCGGCACATTTGCTGGCGCAGCACTCATAAGCCTTCTAGACCGAATCGTTCCTCACCTTCATAGAATCGCCGGCATCGACACAGAAACACACAAATCAAACGTCGGCATAAGCCGAACACTTCTCTTCGTAACGGCAATCGCACTTCATAAGATCCCGGAAGGCCTCGCTACGGGCGTTAGCTTCGGAACGGAAAATGTCGACGATATCCTTACAGTTGCTAGTTCCATTTCACTTCAAAACATCCCAGAAGCCATTGTAATCGTCACGCCCCTTTTCGCAATCGGGATCGCAGCTAAACGCGTCATATGTCTCTCATTTGCAATTGCCGCGATAAGCGTCGTGTCAGTCTTAACGGGATGTGCGCTTATATCGATATTTTCCAGCATAATGCCCTTTATGCTAGCAGCTGCCGGGGGCGCAATGCTCTACGTAATTAGCGACGAAATGATACCAGAAACACACGCTCACGGCTACGAAAAACCGGCGACATTCGCGCTTCTTTCGGGCATTCTACTTGTAGTTATTATGCAGCGCCTGCTCCAAGGAGCGTAAGCGTTTACTACTCCCTTTTGATATAATATCGACAAATGAAAAATTCAACAGTCAACATCCTCACGCTTAAATGGGGTACGCTGTACCCGGCAGAATACGTAAACCGCGTATATCGTGGGGTTAAAACACACCTCAAACGCCCTTTCAGGTTTGTATGCGTAACCGACGACCCTACCGGGCTATGCGAAGGCGTTGAAGCCGTTGAATTTCCAGCTAAGCCCGATTGGCTGCACCCGAACGATCGCTATCCCGAATGGCCCGGGATCTACGTTAAGCTTCTCGTGTTCTCGCCTGGCTTTGCCAACCTCGAAGGCACTACGCTTTTCCTTGATATCGACCAAATCATCACGGGCGATCTTGACTGTTTCTTCGATTATAAGCCAGGCGAGTTTTGCATAATCCAAAATTGGGTGGCTTTAAGAAAACGCCTTTTCCGCAAAGTTCCCTTCTGCGGAAATTCAAGCTGTTTTAGGTTTGATGCCGGCGAAAAAAGCCACTACATCTACGAGAAGTTTAAAAGCGAAGCCGACGTTGCAATGGATCCGCTTGTCTTCGGTACAGAGCAAGCCTACATGACACATGCCGTTGGTTTTGATAAAGTGAACTTCTGGCCCGACAACTTTGTACGCTCATTCAAACGCAGCTGCACATGGCCATGGCCGCTGAACCACTTCCTAGTTCCACGGATGCCAAAAGATACTCGCATTCTCTGCTTCCATGGCACACCTTCGCCTACGCAAGCAATTGAAGGCTTCCGCGGTTCAAAGCACCTCGACGGATGGACACGCCCGTGTCCATGGGTCAAGGAGCTTTGGGAAAAATAAGCGCGCTTAAGCGCTTATTTTATTATCGGAAGTTTAGCTCAACTAAGTACGGCGACTGACCGTACGGCACAACTTCAATAACTTCGCTTGAGGCATTTGTCTCAATGTCGCTGTGAAGTATGCCCATATTTTCGTGCACAAGGCCAAAGCCCATATAGAATGTGCGATAGTCGCCAAAGGAAATCATCTTCTCATGAACGGGAGTAAAATGTTCAACCCCGTCGGTGCCTGCCGCCATAAGCGCTAAATCGCGGATAAGAAAACGCTCTCCCGATGGATTAACAATCTCAACCTTATTTTCCTTGCCTATCAAATCGACTGGAAGATCGATATAGAACTTACCCCAATTTGAATGGTAGAACGAATAATTGCGCTTAACCTCGCCGACATCGCGGCCATTTACTCTAAAGCGTGGCGCCTTAGGCGCATTGAAAATCCTATCAACGAAGAGCGGATAATACCAAAGCCTTGCTCGCGCAACCTTTTGTGGCAACGACTCTTTGAAGCGCGGCTGCGCGCGTTTAACGGCATTTAAATCGTATGGGCCCTTCCATTCGTACTGGCCGATAACACCGCCGCCGACCTCTTCAAACGTAAGAACGACCTTTTCCTTAGACGCTTCTACGAGTATGTAGCTTTCGACGTCGGCAGGAAAATCTGAAAAGAGCCGCTTTGACGGAAGTGGGTTTAACTGCATTGATGGAACGGCATGAAAACGCTTGGGCCCTTCTTTTACGGGCGGCCATACGCCAGCTGCGCATATCTGCCTTAATGCCATGCCGTAATCATTCTTTCTAGCCGTCACGCTGTTCATATGGACGTGGCCGCTAAAATATGCATCTAACTTTCGCGCCGCCATCAACTCGGAGAGATACCCGGCATTTTCATTGAAGCGGAAATAATTTACGTTCCAGATTTCAGGATGCGAAAAGACAAAAACTCGCGAAACAGTAGGATCAGAATCGGCAGAAGCTATGGCCTTGCGGAGCATTTTAGTACACTCAATATCAACGCCTTTTTCCATCCCCAGGTGATTGAGGAATATAAACATTACGTCATTAAAGCGGAACGTAAAGAAAGGTAGGCCATTAAGCGGACAGCCTAACTCGCGCTCGATAAAAGGTATGTAATGCTCACGTATGCACGCTCCACCCCCCTGCCACGAACCGCCACCGTATCAGTCGTGGTTTCCTGGAGTAATAAGTACAGGCTTATCGGGGAAAAGACGCTTCATTTCCGAAAGCGCATAACGCCATTCTTCGCGACATTCCGCAATCGACCTGGCTACGCGACCAGTCTGGCAATTGACAATATCGCCAACTTGCATAACGAAATCAAACTGTGCATTCTTCTTGGCTAAATCTGCCGCCAAACGATTCATACGATCGGGCGTAGGATCGCCATTATCGTCGTAATTACAGTAATGTACGTCGCCGAGAACTAAGAATTTAGTAACCTTTGGTTCAACATCGGCTTTAGGATTCCAATTATAAACTATCCGCTCGCCGCCACAGTTCCAAACACATGGGTCAGGGCGCTCCATCCAGTCTAGCGGCTCGGCAACACTCTGAACTTTCGATGCGCGCTCAAATGCAGATGTCAGCGCCTTTTTAACATTATCGTCTAATATGTCGCGGAACCAAGAAACAAAGAACGCCCCTGACGAACGCGAAAGAAGATCGATCCACATCGCGTTAAGCTTCCAATCGACACCACCGGCATAAGCAAGCCCTGCGCAGTCGCCATCTTGTGCGTAGAACGTGCCATGGTGATGCGCGCGCATACCTAAAGCGTTAGGCCCGCATTTGGCCGTAAGCGCCCAATCGCAGCCGCTCGTATCGTCGCCAGTGCGC
The DNA here is from genome assembly GCA_017629455.1 of Kiritimatiellia bacterium. The sequence goes on along the minus strand of JAGBXE010000162.1, from coordinate 468 downwards.
TGAATTTCAAAGAGACCCGCGGCAAAATGGTCAAGGGCGTTACACCCTATAATAACAATTTCATCGCCTGCCGCCTGACGCATGGCGCTATAAAGATCGCGTATCGTTTCTGCCGTGGTGCGCGTACGGTCGGCCCAATGGATATCCGTTTTCACTACAGGCGACACCCCGAGCGGATTCCACGAATGATTCCAGTCGAAAGTAATAAAATCGATTTTGAGAAGCTTGTACCCCCACTCTCTGAAAGTAGCGATATCACCTACTATCGTGCGTTTAACTTCAGCAAGCGTAGGGTCGGCTGAAAAATGTTTAAGGGGCCTATACCAAAGCCCGGGCTTAGCATCCATCGCCTCAATGCGCGAAGCTACCTTATCCATCGGCATGCCCCAGCGCTCATTCACCTCGCGCCAAGAATCAGATGCTTGCCAACCATCATCAATAACGGCATAAGGCCTATTTTTAAGACCC
>JAGBXE010000161.1 GCA_017629455.1 Kiritimatiellia bacterium | reverse complement strand
TGCTGTAGAGGCAGTTCAGTCTAATTCGGTGGTCCCCGCTGCCGATCGCGAGTTAATTGAAAATCTCCGTGCGACAGAAATTCTTCGTCGTCAGGCTTATGATGCCCAGGCATATCGCGATATTGCTTCAGCTCGCGAGAATATGAGAAACGGAGAGTTTGAAGACGCATATCGTTTTTATCGCAATGCTTCAAAAATCCTAAATGATTCTCCTCAAACTGCGGCACTTCGCAAGGAGTGCAACCAGGGCATGGCAGAGGCGCTTTATCGTGCAGCTCTCGCCGAAGACCGTATCGGCCGTACTGAAGAAGCTCGCAAATTGATGGAGAAGGCGGTTGATCTTCGCCATCCCAAGGCCCGCCGTCAGTTGGAGATTTGGCGCGCGAACGAAAATCCGGATGACAAAGAACCTGTTATTGCTGAGACGCCTCATCACCGCAATGAAACAGACTATAAAGATAAGCGCAAGACGGTCGCGCAGTACCTTCGCCGTGCGCAGGATTTGCTATCGCTCCACGAACTTGATGCCGCGCTTGAATCTTGCGAATTGGCGTTGAAGCTTGACGAGCACAATACCGAAGCTATTCGTCTGCGTGGACGCATCCAGCAAAAGCGCAAGACCATCCTTCGCTCCGAACGTGAGGTGGCGCGCGACGGTATGATTGCCGATGTCGAAGAGGCATGGCGCCCAGTATACGCTGTAAATGCCCATAGCCTTAAGGACAAGACGGGCGCTACGGTCAAAAAGGATCTTGGCGTCGATCCGTCGAGAGCTAAAGATCAGGTGATCGTTGATCGCATGAAGAAGATGATGCTTCCTGATATTTCGTTCCGTCCGCCGGCTACGATTAGCGATGCGGTCGATTTCTTCCGTACGGCATCTAAGGATTATGATGATCCGGCGCTTCCGATCGACGAGCGCGGATTTAACTTCCGCTTTATGCCGCTTAAGCCCTTGCAAGCTGCAGCATCAACCGAAGAAGATGAAGAAGAAGGCTTCGGCGGAGAGACAGATGTTGCAGATAAAAACTCTGCACTCCCGCAGATTCCACCGATTTCCGCTAATAACGTTTCTTTCTACGAGGCGTTGAAGCAGGTCTGCGATTCAGTAGGTTACAAGTTCAAGGTCCAGGATCAGTGGGTTATCGTCATGCACAAGTCCATGTCTACGGATGAGATGGTAACTCGCAATTATCCGGTTATGACTGAGTTCCTGGATCGTATTGAAAAGGCCGGCACCGATGTGCAGGAACTTCGCAGTGCGAGCCAATTTGGTCGTACTAACGATAATGCTGAGGATGATTCATCCGAAGAAGATACGCAGTCTCAGATGAAAAAGACTTTTGCGGAACTCGGCGTCGAATGGCCTGAGGGCAGCTCGATATTCTACTGGAAGTCTATCGGTAAACTTCGCGTTAAAAATACTTACGACAATCTTGCTGAACTCGAGAAGGTCTTGACTGAACTCAATGTCGAGCAGCGTCTTGTTGAGATCGAAGCGCGCTTTGTTGAAGTTTGCCAGGAAGATTTGAACTCGCTTGGTTTCGAGTGGATTTTGAATAGCGACTATACGATGAGCGTGAATAATTTCGTCGGCAAGGCTCTTGGCGTTAAGCCTGGTCATTATACCGCTACCGGCGGTGCCGGTGGCAGCCAGACTACGACCTCTACTCAAACGACGATTCAAAACCAGACAGCTGGTGGTGTCACGACTGGTCAGCAGATCATTAATTCGACTACTACGACAACTACATCCGGAGGTGCCCCGACTACGACGAAATGGACGCGTAATCCCTCTGGCGTTAACCGCAATATCGGTATCGGCGC
>JAGBXE010000160.1 GCA_017629455.1 Kiritimatiellia bacterium | reverse complement strand
TGCCTGTTGCCTATGGAGGTTCACCTATTGCAAAATGGCAGCCTGGTATGGTCCATTATACCAATGCCGTAAATTATGCGAGATTGGCGGCGAAGAGCGGTGTTATAAAAGGAGTTCTCTGGCATCAAGGAGAGTCAGATTCTTTTACCATGAAGCATGTTGATCGGTATGTTCCTCTTTTTACGAATGCCATCACCCGGTTGAGGTCTGAAATCGGGGCGCTTAAGGTGCCGTTTATTGCGGGCGAGCTTGGCCCATATCTGAAGGATTGGTATGAAGAGCGCCGCCCCAACATCTATTGGCGCGAGATGAACGAGCAAATAGCAAAAGGTGTGGCGCTTATGCCGTGTTCGGCTCTCGTTTCGTCGGAAGGCCTTTATGATGTTAAGAGCGATAAGATACATTTTGCGACGTCAGCGCTGCGCGAGTTTGGCCTAAGGTACTGGCGCGTATATGATGCGCAAGAGAAGGCTGGAGGTCCAGAGCGTTGAAAAAGTGGCAAGTTGAAGATTTGAAGCGCACGGTAGCTGATATCTGCCGCGCGAGCGCAATTTCTGCCGATGATGCTGTGATGATTGCCGATGTTCTCGTGACGACAGATATGCGTGGCATTCATTCGCATGGTGTAGTTCGCCTTGCTAGATACCTCGATTGCATACGTGCTGGCGGCATTAAGGCTGATGCGCAGCCAATTATCCTTAAAGAAAGCGCAAATTCGATTATGGCAAGCGCCGCGGGCGGGCTTGGTATTCCTTCGTCTGTAAAGATTGTGCGCAGGCTTCTTGATAAGGCGGCCGAAAACGCCATTTCGATAGCTACCATAAATCATTCCGATCACTATGGAGCAGCTGGTGTTTATTCAATGATGGCGGCGGAACGCGGTTTTATAGGGCTTTCCATGTCAAACACGTGTCCGCTCGTTGCGCCTTCAGGCGGTAGGGCTGCGGCTATTGGCAATAACCCCTTCGCATATGCCGCTCCTGCAGGCAAGCACCGCGCAGTTCTCTTCGACGTGTGCATGAGTAAGGTCGCTGCGGGCAAGCTTGTTATCGCGGCGGAAGCTGGCAAGAAAATTCCTACCGATTGGATTTTGACTAAAGAAGGGAATGTAACTGACGATCCCAATGAGATTTGGCGCGATGCGGTGATGCTTCCGTTTGCCGAGCATAAAGGCTATGGTTTTGCTACGCTTGTTGAAACATTTACAGGAGTGCTAGCTATGGCGGGGATGCTAAGTTCCGTCCATAGTTGGAATACTAAGCCTGGTCGTGACGCAGATACTGGCCATTGCTTTATTGTAGTTAATCCCGAGTTTTTTGGCGGTGCGAACGAGTTTAAGGAACGCATCGATGCAATGATCGATGAATTAAAGCGTTGCCCAACTGTCGAAGGCTCTCAAGAGGTCCTTTATCCGGGCGAAATTGAGTGGCGTCGCGAGGCGAATGCTGTAGAACACGGTATTGAATTGCCAGAAGCATCTGAAAAAGAGCTTTTGCGTGCGGCTCAGCTTGCGGGGGTGGAAGTGTCGATATGAAGTCAGGCAAGGTTAAGAAGGCAGTCAGCGCAGCCCTAAGTAGTGTGGCTCAATTGCACACTCTCGAAAATGGTCTTCGAGTTGTACTTGAGCCATGTGCGGCTGAGTCGGTAGCGGTAGGGGTCTTTGTAGCTAGCGGTTCTCGTCACGAGACAGATAAGACATCTGGCATTTCGCATTTTATTGAGCATATGCTCTTTAAGGGTACTCCTACGCGCCGGCCGATTGATATTACGCGCGCAATTGAGGGGCGCGGCGGTAATTTCAATGCAATGACTGGAGAAGAGTCGACTTGTTATTTCGTCCATCTTCCAAACGAATATTTAGCCGATGCAGTCGACATACTTTCAGACATGTATCTTAGGGCCTCCATACCGGAAGATGAGTTTGATCGAGAAAAGCAGGTTGTTCTTGAAGAGATAAAGATGTATGCCGACGAGCCCGATGCCGTGGCGATGGAAAATCTTCAGCGTTGCCTTTTCCCTGACTCACGTCTTGGAGCACCAGTTGCAGGTACGCCAGATTCACTTGCGCCGATGCGTCCAGACGATTTAAGGCGCTACATCAACTCTCATTATCGCGCTGACAATACTGTTGTAGTTATTGTCGGGGCGTTTGATCCAAAAGAGGCGCTCGATTTAGTCGCAAGTTCGTTTGCGGGCTTAAAGCAAATTCAAACAAAGGGTAAAAAGGCAACATCCAAAGATCTTAAGCCCAAGCTCGGCCGCAATGTTCGTCTTAAGTCGCCTGTAGTAGAAAAAGACGTCCAGCAAACGCAGTTGGCGCTAGGATACCGTTGTTTCGGTGTTGGCGATAAGCGCAAATACGCGGCGATAATGATGGATGCAATTCTCGGAAGAGGCATGTCGTCGAGGCTCTTTCAGGAAGTGCGCGAAAAGCGCGCTCTTTCCTACGATATATCGTCGCGCCTTCAATTCTTTCTGGATTCTGGGATGTTCACGGTTTGCGCAGGTGTCGACCCATCAAAGGCTGAAATTGCAGTTGAGACGGTGGACCGCGAGCTTAAGCGCATTTGCGAGCGTAGAGTCGGCGCAGCAGAGTTGCGCAGAACAAAAGAATTCATAACGGGAAATTACCGCCTTTCTCTAGAAAAAGTTACAACGCGTCTTTTTGCATACGGCCAGTCGATGATTGCGTTTGGCCGCATTGTAGATCCGCACGAGCAAGTTATTGGAATTAGAGCAGTGACAGCCGATGATATTTTGGATGTAGCTAATTCGATCTTGCGCCCATCGATGCGTTCGTTGAGCAGGGTTGTTCCGAAGTCTAATAGGTTGTAGTATTCCAGGTAAGTACGGCATTTATGGTATAATCATCAACAATTTTTGGGGAAGAACAATGACACTTGCAGAACTAGAAGAACAAAAGACAGCTAGCCTTAATGAAGTTGCGTCGGCAGCTCCTGGCGATATTGAGGCATTGCGCGTAAAGTATGTTGGGCGCAACGGTTTGATTCCTGCCCTCATTAAGGCGATGAAAGATGTTCCTAAAGAGGAGCGTCCTTCATTCGGCAAGGCTGTTCAGGCGTGGCGCGCAGAGATGGAGGCAGCTCTTGCTGGAAGAGCTGGCGCATCTAAGCGTGAAGAGCCTGAAGTTAAGGCTGATCTGACGTTGCCCGGGCGGTGGTTTGGCCTTGGTGTCAGGCATCCGCTTTCGCGTGTCATTGAAGAGTCGGCTGCGATTTTCTCGCGTCTTGGCTTTACAGTTGCTGACGGCCCGGAGCTTGAAACGCCGTTTAACAATTTTACTGCGCTCAATACGCCGCCGCATCATCCTTCGCAAGATCGTACAGATACTTTTTGGTTTGGGGATGATTGCCTTTTAAGGACTCAGACCTCGCCCGTGCAGATTCGCACGATGATGTCTAATAAGCCTCCAATCCGTGTCATTTGTCCTGGGCGTACTTTCCGCCGTGATACGACTGATGCTACGCACAGTGCAAATTTCCATCAGATCGAAGGGCTTTATGTCGATACGCTTCCTGAACGCCCTGTCTCGCTAGCCGATCTGAAATCTGTTTTGGCGTATTTCGCAAAAGAAATGATGGGCGATGGTGTGACGGTAAGGTTCCGCCCACACTTCTTCCCGTTTACCGAGCCGTCAGTTGAAGTAGACTTTACGTGCCATGTTTGCAAGGGGCGCGGTTGTGGCGTCTGCAAGCAATCAGGGTGGATTGAGGTTGCTGGAGCGGGTATGGTTGATCCGCGCGTTTTCCGTCATGTCGGTTACAATCCCGATGAAGTCTCAGGTTATGCCTTTGGCTTCGGCGTAGAGCGTATTGCGATGATCAAGTACGGTATACCTGATATTAGATGGTTCTATGAAAATGACGTACGCTTCCTCGAGCAGTTGGGGTAAGGTAAGTCGTTAGCCTAGTTTTATTTGAGGCAAATCGCACTCTAAGGCCTTCCATGTGCGTAAGGCTTGTGCGACGAGTTTAACATCGTGTACTCTAACGGCGCTTGCGCCGTTAGCGGCGCTCCAAAGCGAAATTGCAACATCAGTACCTAAAGTAGTGTTGTCGCCGTTTCCTGAAAGTGCCTTTGCTATGCGTTTGCGACTTGCGCCTATGAGGAGACGACCTTCTTTGGCGAGCGATGGAATTCGCTTTAGGAGTTTTAAGTCTTCTTCGCGAGTTGTGCCAAAGCCAATCATCGGGTCAATGTATACGCGCTCAAGAAGCCCAGCTTTTAAACATAGCGCTCGGCATTCGTAAGGTACTACTAACTCAACTTCTCCTTTTGACGCGGTGATAAGCTCAAGGAGCGCGGGAACTGCCGTGGGGTCGACGCAGTTAATTATCTTTGCCCCTAATTCTATTGCTCTTGCAGCTGTTTCAAGGTGGCGCGTATCGACGCTGATGGTTAAGTTTTCGTTTGCTACTGCCTTAAGTACAGGTTCAATACGGCTTAACTCCTCTTGCCAACTTATTGGAGTTGCTCCCGGGCGTGTAGATTCTCCGCCTATGTCAATTATATCGGCGCCTTGAGCGGCACATTGCAAAATGCGTTCAACAGCATCTTTACATTGAAAGTATTTGCCGCCATCGGAAAATGAATCAGGCGTCACATTTACGATGCCCATTACTAGACACCTGTGACGCCTGTCTGAAAAATTCATCGCGCGAAAAATTTTTAAGCGCTGCCGAGACGCTGGCCGTTGTAGCGGCCTTCACGAAGAGGACGCCACCACCATTCGTTCTCAAGATACCACTCAACAGTCCGCTTGATGCCGCTGTTGAAATCTTCGCGTGGGCACCAGCCAAGTTCGGTCTTGAGTTTGGTAGGGTCGATAGCGTATCTTAAATCATGGCCTGGGCGATCTGATACATAAGTGATAAGATCGGCCGAAGAGGCGCCTTGGCGTGGCCTTAATTCATCTACGATGGCACAAATAGTTTTTACGACCTCAAGATTTGTGCGTTCGTTACAGCCGCCAATGTTGTATGTCTCGCCGGGAACGCCTTTTTCATTTACTAGCAAAAGTGCGCGCGCATGATCTTCAACATAGAGCCAGTCGCGGATATTTGCTCCTTTGCCGTAAACAGGGATTGGTTTACCCTCAAGGCAGTTGAGGATTGTAAGAGGAATAAGCTTTTCCGGGAATTGGTATGGGCCGTAATTGTTCGAGCAATTTGTTACCAGAGTGGGTAGGCCATACGTGTCATGCCAGGCGCGCACGAGATGGTCGGAAGATGCCTTGGAGGCGGAATAAGGTGAATGCGGCGAGTATGGGGTAGTTTCGGTAAAAAGCCCAGTCTCACCAAGAGTTCCGTAAACCTCGTCGGTTGAGATATGCTGGAAGCGGAATGATTTTTTACCGTCGTCGCTTAGAGTGCGCCAGTATGACATTGCCGCCTGCAAGAGAGTTGCTGTGCCTACAATGTTTGTACGGATAAATTCGCCAGGGCCGTCAATGGATCTGTCGACGTGAGATTCCGCCGCCAAATGGAAAATCGCATCAGGACGGAAAGACGTAAATGCCGCATCCATTTTGTCCTGATCGCAAATGTCAGCCTGAAGAAACTGAAGTCTCTCATTCGAGGACTTGAGCGTCTGAGCATCGAGCCCCGCTTCTTTAAGCGATTCAGGCACGCCAGCATATGTAAGCTTATCAATAGCTAAAACGTGCGAGTTTGTTTCGCGTATGATAAGACGTACTAGTTCAGAGCCGATAAAGCCAGCAGCGCCAGTAACAATAAAACGCTTATTCGTCATCGCTAAAGCCTTTCGTTTCGTTGCGGTTGTTATTTTCGGCAGCGTCTGTGGTGTTTTCTGACGAACCATCCTCGCCATTTTCGGCAGAAGCGACTGGGCGGTAACCGTAGCCGTAGCCATACCTGCCGCCATAGCGGCGCGAATGCGAATGTGGGGTAAACGCGGATGCATTCGAAATTTCGATGTCGTTTACTACAACGCCTAAGATGTTTGCCCCAGCTTCCGTGAGACTGCGTGCGCAATACTGGATTGGACGGAAGTGTGTACGATCTGGGCAGCACATAATGATCGACGAGTCGACCATTGTTGAGAGGGAGACGACATCGCCCACTACACCGTATGGCGGAGAGTCGACGATTATATGGTCGTAGTTAGCGCGCGCCCATGTGAAGAAATCGGGCACGATTGAAGAGCCGAAAATCGTAGCTGGCGATATGCCATCGGGAGGGAGCGAGCAAACGATGTCAAGATTGGAAATAGGAGAGTTGTTTACTATTGCCGAAAAATCGGGCGTTTGCGACACACTTGACTGAAGAACGTGCGAGAAGCTCTTTGACTGGTCGATTTCAATGCCCCAAATACGCTGGAGGCGCGGACGGCGCAAGTCAAAATCGACAAGCAATGTTTTGCGGCCAGCCTGCGCATAGGAAATGGCAATCGATGTAGATGTAATCGTTTTGCCTTCGCCAGGTTGAGTAGAAATAATCAGTATGCAATGGCTCATTGCTTCATACCGCGGAGATTCGAGAAGGTTTCTAATCCCAGCGACAGATTCAGAGAATTGCGAATATTTATCTTCAATTAGGTGTTTGGCAACTTCCTCGCGCTTTCTGCGGCGCACGTGCGGCAATACGCCCAGAACCTTGAGGGCCAAGCGTGTTTCAATATCGGAGAGATTTACAATTGTGTCTTCAAGGTTGTCGATGATAAGAACGAAGAGTACTCCGAAAAGAAGCGAGACGGCAATGCCTGCGCCAAAGATTATTGTCGGATTTGGAAGAACGGGTTTTGAAGGAACGCCAGCTGGGCGCCCGACACGAACGATTTCATTATTTGATTCGGCCTGGATGCGCGCCTTGTTTTCATCCATGATAAGGCCTTCAAGTACGCGATTAGCTACGCCAAATTCGGCTTCGAGCTGACCTAAGCCTGATTCGGCTAGGACGATGCGCTGTTCAACAGACGCAAGCTCGTTGCGGAGTTCTTCTTGCTTGTTGCGCAAATTGGCAAGGCGGTTGCGAGCAACGTTCAGCGTTGAGCGACCTGTTAGAAGAGCACGCGCTGCCGCATCAAGAAAGCGCTGGCGCGAAAGTTCAAGCCCCTTGTTTGCGGCGATGACTTCAGGGTGGCTTTCCGTATAGGCAAACATCAATTTCTGATGTTTTTCTTCGGCATCTTGGTATGCCCTAAATTCAGTTGCAATTTCCTGCGCGCGTGGAACGCCTGTAGAAAGATTACCGTAACTTGCCGGATCCTTCTGGACGGAAGAGAGCATTTTCTCCCATTCAACCAACTGAGTTTCTTCAGTCTCAAGGGCAAGAATGTCGCCAGTAGTTTTTGAAAGGCCTTGCTGGACAGTTTCGCGCTGCGACCTTAGATTGTCGACTTTGTTGGCAGTTCTGAAATCAAGAAGCTGTTTGGCAATCTTATCGACTTCGCGGCGCTTGCGCTCGACGTTTGTGTGAATCTGAGAAACTGATTTGTCGCAGCGAATCTTGTTTTCTTCGTCGGTGAAGGATTCGATCGATTCCGCGTATGAGTTTGCAAGAGCTGCGCAAAGAGCGGGTGTTTTCGACCTGAGCGAGATGGTGATGATGCGCGAGTTTTTAACGAGCTCTAGTTTTGCAGCGCCAAGTGTTCCAAGAATTTCTTCGTCGGATATGGTTGACGCTGGATGCGTAGCGCGGTACTGCTGCACCACCTTTGTGATGAGCTTGTCGGAGCGCCAATCGGATATGCGAGTATTGAAAATTTCGGCGTAAGTATTGCCGTAGTCGGGAGTAGCTTCGGCAAGAGGATTGCCAGTACGCATGCCGCCTGTAGAACGGCGCATATCCATTGTAAATTCGCTTGTTGCTTCGTAAATCGTGGGTGAAATACGGTAGACAGCGAATGCAACAATTAGACCAACGAGAAGGAAAACGAATATCGACAGCCACCTCTGTGAAACGACGCGCAGTACGCGCCCGAGGGTGAGCGTTCCCATCATTGAGCCTTCGTCTTGGCCTGAAAAGTCGCCACCGTAAGGCATATAGCCGCCGTAAGCAGCGCCATATTGCTTCTGGGCGCCGTAGTACATTGGCGAATTACCGCTGGAGCCATAGTAAAGAGGCCCAGCGCTTTTGCCGCCGTAATACATCGGGCTTTTGCTGTTACTTGCGTAATATATTGGTTTGTCTGCCATTGATTATCTCCCGCCCCCAGCCTTTGGGAAGGAACTTGCAGAAAGCGCAAGAACTCCGCCTACGGCCAGAATGACATCAGCTCTCATGAATGAGCAATCAAAAAAAGCTGAAGCGATTGTAGACAATAAAACTGCAGGTCCCATCCAACATCCCGGTGTTGGACATGTTATGTGGAGAAGCCAATTTACGAGCTTGCGCAGAAATGTGAAGATTAGGAAGAGCGCTGGCAAAGCGAAAAACGCAGCTCCTACTATGCCACGCTCGGCTATAAGTGTAAGATACCCGAATGGCGCAACTTGAATGCCGCGAGGAATCGAAGCCCAATCGGACTGAGTTGCGTTAAAACGTATATCAAGAATAAAGCTTCCTAAGCCAGAGCCTGTCCAAGGTTTTGTAACCCATGACTTTACAGCAATTGCCGAGAGAGTATTCCTGGCGGCTAAATACCCATCTTGAAAGAACTTGCCGTCAGTAATCGCGCTGAGACGAGCGAGTATATTTTCCATCGGGATAGTAGCTGCCAAAAAGACATATCCAAAGACAAGACTTATTGTGATGAATATTACAAATTTAAACTCGGCTGCAGACTTGACTGAAAACATGCAGTATAAAAAAGAATACAAAAGAACAACTACGGCAGCAATCGAGAAAAGCGCTATATCGTGAGATGGTGCAAAAGCTATCATGCCGGCAAGTGTTGCGCCGATAGATAATAGTGATAATGGCAGAGTGCGATTCCACCTGTTTTCGATTGATGCCGTTAATGCTACGATGCCAGAGGCTAGATGAATACCAAAGGCGCAACCTATGAACGACATATCGCGCATAGGGCATGAAAGGGCATCAAGAACAAGAGGATTCCCGATATTCGCTTGGTAAAGAGCAATGACTGCGGCAATGCCTGCAAGCAGCGACGAGACTAGTAAGTAGCTTTGCCTCGCTGCACGACCGAGCGAATGGCGGCAGGCCGTTACAATAACGGTAAAAGCTACGCTTACTGCAAATGGGAGAAACCCACAATCGTTGCAACTTGCTGGGAAAAGAGGCATTATCGCCTGCGCAAGCTGCCAAGAAGAGTTCTCGGCATCATAAAGCATCTCTATGCCCGTATTAAGTGCACGGATGCCGGACATACCGGTAATTGTTAGCGCTATCCAAAAAAGAGGATCGTGGAAAATAGAAGTGATGTTACGCGATCTTGCATTATGCATCATTTCCCCATGGCGAAGTGAAGGCTGCAACAAGACCCAGAGTGCAGCGGGGAATGCTAGCCACAATAAGACTATGGCTATGACATGCGCGTCGTAAAATGGGAATAGGAATAGCGGCGCGACCGCCAACAAGGCAAGATGCGCCGCCAGACCGTACTTGGCTATGATTTTTTGCACGTTAGTATGTAAGCTTTAGTCCAATTGATGTGCGCCAACGGTCGTAGTCGCAATAACCATTCATTCTTTCGCTCTGGTCGTTCCAAGACTGCTGGTATTCGCCAGAAATGAATGCTGTAAGGAAGCGGTTAAGAATGTAATCGGCCCTGATTCTTGCTGTTGCAACATCGAGCTGATAATCGACGGCAGAGTAGTAGTTTACGCTTTCGTGTGTCGTACGGCGATACGTCAAATCGAGTGAAGTGCGAAGTTTGTTGCGCACCCACGATTTGCTGATTCCCCAAGACACCGAGTCGACGCGCGACTGCGAAGACTGTTGACGCTCGGAGGGCTGATAATAGCTTGTCGCCAAAAGCATTGTGCTAAGAGTGTCGGTAATGCGCCAGTTGCCGGAGATGGTGTAAACGAAACCGTCGGCCGAATCGGTGTTGCCGTTTTCAAAGCGGCTCCAACCGCCGAGCACGCGGTAGGAGATGCGCTCTGTAGCATATGAGCCTAAGCCGACTTGAGCTGTATAGCCTTGAGATTCCTGGCTTAAGCGTGAAAGAGAGACGTTGTCTTGCTGATAGCCCTGATAACCAAGTGAGCCGATGAAATCAAGCCACTTGGAAGGGGCATAACCAGCATCGAGACCTGCCGACCAACGCTCCCAACCATATTGGGCGTAACGTGAACGGGCTGTGTCGTTTTCGTAGTCAAGTAAGTAATAGCTTGCGCTTGCGCCTGCGTGCCAGTTTTCGTTAAAACGGCGCTGAATACCGCCGCTAGTCGTGAACTGATACCTGTCGGCAGAGTAGGCTGTACCATTGCCATATGACAAATCGTCGGCCATTGTAATTTGCCTGAACGATTCGGTTAACATAAGCGTCCAGCCTTTTTCGTTACCCCTTGACGTGGCATAGTTGAAGCGCAATGTCTCGCCGTAGGAGTGCTGGTTGTAATTGTTAACGTTCTCACCCTTTGAGTAGGCGCGGTAGTTGTAGTAGCCGTTGAGAAGGAGCGACCAGTTCTCGCCCTTGTAATCTAAAGAGAAGGCTGGATTGACTGTCCAAAGAACGTCGTCATTATTGCCGCCGCTACTATTGTAGGCGTTGACGTTTGAGTCGTACGTGGCCGAAAGCGAAACGTACGGGCGCAAAGTCATGCGCTGACCGATCTTGATGCCGGAAGGTCCGTCAAGCATCTCAGCAAAACCGCCGATCGCCATTACTCCGACAGTTGCGCAGATAGCAAATTTTCTCATAAATGACCCCGTTAAAACAGTTTTAAATATTCTTTTTCGTTACAGCTCAATATGGAAGCTGGTGCTGATAAAGATCGCCTTCAATTGCACGCTGAACTTGATTGATAATTGGTGCTGTATCGCTGAAATTGTCGTCACCTGTTGCTTCGATTGCATCGACTATTGGGTTCATGCCCGCAGGCGTGATAAGAGGATCGGTGCTGGAAGCGACGATATCGGCAAGAAGGGCTGTATGGTAGACCGACGCATCGGCACGAAGCGAGACTTGAGGCCCATTCTCACCTTCGCGGTTTTCAGACTGCTTGACGATTTCGTAGTCGGAGCCTTCAGCAGCAGCGAGGATTGGATCGTAAGATTTTGCATTGCCATTAGCCATTGCCGCAGGATACCACTCATTCTTAGCGTTGTTGCGCACGCTTTCGGGGAGTGCGGCAACGACGGCATCAACAATCGCGGGCGAAGCGTTGTTTGACGCATTGATGAGCATAAGCCCCGCGAGAGCGCTACGAATCCCAGCATCGCTTTCAGTGGTCGCTCGTTCATTAACCTTGGTAACTACCATTTGAGCGATGCGAGCGTACTGTTCATCGGTATACGTTACGCTCTTGTCGGCAGCTCTGTTCATAAGACCAGAGGAAAGGCTTTCGCCAACTGCGATAAGCGCGTACGGAGGAACGGTGGCGTAAACTTCTGCTACGAGGGCGAGCGCGTTGCCTTTTTGCGCCCCTAAAAGCGCGGCATTGTTGACTGCTACAAACGTAGCTGTGCGTTCGGCGGAATCGCCTGGCATTGCAGCAATTGCAGCGTTTACTTCGGCAAGGAATGCAACTTGTTCGGCCTTAGGAAGGCTCTTCATGACAGCCGTCATTTTCGCCGCATCGCCAATCACCTGCGAAATTTGCGCACGAGCCTTTGCAAGGGCGGATTTGTCGGTGTTGTTATCGGCAGCAAAAGAAGCGCTTATGACGAGCGCTACAGCAATGCTCAAAATTCTTTTTACCATAATAAAACCATCCCTTCGATTTTGACGACTAGCTTAATACCATGTTTCCGGGACCCAGACAACATCGCCAGCCCTTAGAGGCATGTCTTTGTCGACGCGTCCGTCTTTTCCGATTTCATTAATATTTACGTAAGTCCTGGTTTGGTTGCCATCCTTGTCGCAACGCGTTACACGAATACGCGTTTTGTCGGCGAAGGGGCGGCACCCACCAGCAGCTTGCAAAACCTTTGTCACTGTTAAATCCATCGTCGCAGGCATATTGACAGGGCCTGGATTTCCAACTTCGCCAAGCACGGTTACGGTGCCCCACGGCGAGACGCCCTTACCATCGTAAGGAGCAAACGTCACGGTGATCATGGGCTGGCGATAATATTTGGAATATGCCTTTATCAGCTTTTGCTTAAGAGCTTCGAGGGTAAGGCCATCGCAAGCTACAGGCTCTTGAAGGAGTAGCGGCAAAGTGATATCGCCGTTTTGGTCGACAAGAACATTCATTGTTGTCGGCGGCGCGGCAATAGTGCCAATTTGGATAATAAGTGAAATGCCAGGACGAATGCGAGGGCCGTCCCACCACGTTGCTACGACAGCTGAATCGACCTGGACTTCATGCTCAGTAAATGTCTCAGAAACAGAGTCGACAATAGAAGAACAGCCGCAGAGCAGACTGCAGAAAAAGACGGCAAAGGCGCGCCGCCCGTTAATTAATGACCTAATTTTACCCATTTGCAACGAGCATTATACACTAATTATTGAGCGAAAGTCAAGGGCTCGAGAGTTTGTCATCCTGGGTGCGCAGGGTGTAGATAAGCCTACTTTCGCGCCATAGGCAAAGGGGGATTAAATATGATATAATTCGGCTTATGAAATATACGATTATTGCAATGTGTTTAGCTCTCGCCGGGTACGCTTCAGGGGCGACGGTAGTTGATGTTAATGTTTCGGGCCGTTCCAAGGTGGCGGTCGAAATACGTGTTGCGCATCCTGCGTTTGCTAGGTGCCTAGGCAAGAACCTTGAACTTTCGGGTTTATTTACGGTTGGAAGTTCGGGAGCTGTAAAGGTTACCGGTGCTTCTGGCGCCGTTCGCGCGGAGGGTGCGGGCTATGTTGTGACAAGCCCCATCACATTTACCGACGACAAATCTGCACGTATGGCCGCGCGCAAGCTTTCCGACTCGATGGTGTCGGCGTGGTCGGGTGGCCAGCAGAAGGGTTTTGCCTTAGATCAGGTCGTTTTTCTTGATTGCGGCACAGCGCGTGCCGGCAATACGGCGCGTCCTAGCGAGATATGTATTGCCTATCCTGACGGGTTTGATATCCGTAAATTGACTTCCGACGGGAAAATGAAGGTATTTCCGCGTTGGCAGGCTGACGGCGATTCTCTTATGTATATTTCAGATAGGAGTGGGGCGCCGCAAATCTGGGAAATGAGCGTAACTGCGCTTCGCCAGAAGCCTAAATTTAGCTTTAAAGGTACGCCAGCCGGGGCTGTTTCGTCGCCTGACGGGTCGAAAATCGCGGCAGTTCTTTCGTTTCAGGGCAATCCTGAGCTCTATATTTTGCAAGGCGGCAACTACATTAGGTTAACGAATACGCCGCTTGCTAGCGAAGGCCAGCCCACTTGGAGCCCCGACGGCCGCCAGATAGCGTACGTTTCCGACGAAACGCGTCGTCCGCAAATATACGTTATAGATATTGCTACAAAGCAAAAGCGCCGCCTCACTTCGCGTGGTTCGATGAATTTTGATCCCGACTGGGGTCCCGACGGCAGAATAGCCTACATTACGCGCCGTGGAGGTGCGCAAATAGCTGTTATGTCGCCTAATTCTGGCGATGAGTCGGCTACGCTCGTTACTGAACAGGCATCATGGGAGCATCCAAGCTGGTCGCGCGACGCCCGCCATCTTTCGGCAAACCGCGACGGCGCGCTTTTCGTGATTGATACGCTTGAAGATGGCGATAAGCCGCGCAGGATGTTCAATGCCAAGGGGAACTGGATTTCGCCAGTGTGGAGCAGGTAAAATTTAAATTTCGATATGAAAATAGACGTCGCATACGTTTCTGAGCTTGCGAGGCTCGAGTTGACCGAGGCTGAAAAGGCTATTTTTCAGCCTCAGCTCGAGAATATCGTAAAATATGTCGAAAAAATTTCGAGCGTTGATGTCTCTGGCGTAGAGCCAATGATGCACGGTCGCGAGACGGTTAATGCCTTGCGTGAAGACGTTGTTAGGGCATCTTTGCCTGCAGAGGTAGCGTTATCCAATGCCCCTAAGCGCGTTGGCGATGAATTTTTATTGCCGAAAATTGTTGAAAAGACCGAGAGCTGAACGATGACTGAACTTTACAAGCTTGGTGTGGCCGCGGCGCGAGACGGCTTAAAAAAAGGTGATTTCTCGTCTGTTGAGCTCGTCCAATCTATCATAGATCGCGTGCGCGCGGAAGATGGGCGAATAGGCGCTTATCTTACTTTTGATGAAGAGGGCGCGCTTAATGCTGCTCGTGAAGCAGACGCACTGCGGGCAAAGGGCGAAGCTCCAGAGTTTGCCGGTATACCGATTGCAATCAAAGATCTTATTAACGTTAAGGGCCAGCCCTGCACGTGCGCATCGAAGATGCTTAAGGGGTATATTTCTCCTTACGACGCTACCGTCATTGCTAGGCTTAAATCTGCTGGCTTTATTCCGGCAGGGCGCGTTAATATGGATGAGTTTGCTATGGGCTCATCTACCGAAAACTCAGGTTTGGGCGTAACGCGCAATCCGTATAATGTCGAATGCGTTCCTGGCGGAAGTTCTGGTGGCAGTGCCGCTGCCGTCGGTGGCGATCTTTGCATTGCAGCTCTCGGCACCGATACGGGCGGGTCCATTCGTCAGCCTGCCAGCTTCTGCAATTGCGTTGGTATTAAGCCTAGCTACGGGCGCGTTAGCCGTTACGGCGTTACGGCGTTTGCTAGTTCTCTCGATCAAGTAGGGCCCATGACAAAATCGGTAGAAGATTCTGCGCTTCTTTTAGGTGTTATGGCTGGGCGCGATGAAATGGATTGCACCACCCCTGCAGAACCAGTGCCTGATTACGCTTCCAAGTTTGAAGGCGCAACGCTCAAAGGGGTAAAAATAGGTCTTCCCAAAGAATATTTCAACGTTGCCGGCATTGATGCCGAGGTCAAGCGCTTGACAGATGCTGCCGTTAATTCATGTATAGCATCCGGAGCAGAGGTTGTCGAAGTTTCGTTGCCTCACACTGAATATGCGATGGCTGTTTACTACATTATCGCCCCGGCAGAGGCGAGTGCAAACCTGGCACGTTTCGATGGTGTGCGCTACGGCCACCGCAGTGCAGATGCTGAAGACGTGTTTTCGCTTTACACAAAAAGCCGCGCCGAAGGTTTTGGTCCTGAAGTTAAGCGCCGCATAATCATGGGTACATATGTGCTTTCGTCTGGTTATTACGATGCTTACTATGGCAAAGCCCAACGCGTGCGTACGCTTATCAAGCGTGATTTTGATGAAGTTTTCTCAAAGGTCGATGCACTTTTAACTCCGTGCGCTCCTACGCCGGCATTTAAGTTTGGTGCTAACCAAGATCCATTGACGATGTATCTAAACGACCTTTACACAATTCCATCTTCATTAGCCGGTGTTTGTGCTGCTAGCGTTCCTGCTGGCTTTACAAACGAAGGGCTTCCCGTGGGCGTTCAGTTCGTATGCGCTGGCTATGAGGAGGCAAGGCTTTTGCAGATATCGAAAGCGTTTGAAAGTGCCCGTAGCTAGGGCTGATGTTTTGGTATAAGTTTTGGTATAATACGTGACATGAAAGCAACAATAGAGACCACAAAAGGCACGATTACTCTTGAACTCAACGAAGAGAAGGCTCCAGCTACGGTAGCCAACTTCGTGCAGTACGCCAAGGATGGCCATTACGACGGCACGATTTTCCACCGTGTAATCGATGGCTTTATGATTCAGGGTGGCGGTTTCACCTCCGATATGAATCAGAAACAAACGCGTGCGCCAATACGCAATGAGGCGATGAACGGGCTTAAAAATAAGCGCGGCACTATCGCAATGGCGCGTACGATGGTGGTTGATTCTGCTACTAGCCAATTCTTTATTAACCTTGTAGATAACGACTTCCTTGATTTCCAGAATCCTTCTCCGCAGGGTTTTGGCTACGCCGTTTTTGGCGAGGTTACCGATGGTATGGCTGTTGTCGATGCCATTGCAAAAGTCAAGACAGGTTTCGCAGGGCCTCACCAGAACGTTCCCGAAGAAGCGATTGTTATCCGCAAGGTGACCATTGCTAATTGATTTTGAGAAACGGAAAGTATATAATCTCCAACCTGAAATTTTAGGAGGTATTTAATATTATGAGAAAGTCGAACTTTAAGGCGCTTTTTGCGTCGGTGGTGTCAACAGCAGCGCTCTTCACGTCTTTCGCGCAGGAAATGACGGTGGTGGAGCCTCCGAAACTCGACGATTTAGCCCCGGTGCGTGAAGAAGGGCGTCGTCAGAACAATGTGTGGCCGGCGTTTTTCGCAGTGTGCGAATATCCTGCTGCATCTGATGTTGCAGGTCTTCGCCTTACGATTCCTTTCTCAACTCGTCAGGAGAATGTAACTGGCATCGATCTTGGTCTTTGGGGCCGCTCGATGTATTTTGAAGGTTTCATGATCAACGTCATCAGGAACGACGTAAAGGACGATATGTCTGGTATTCAGATCGGTCTTTACAATTCAGCTGGCGGTTGCGGTCTCGTCGGGTTGCAAGTCGGCCTTTGGAATGAGTCGGGTTGCTTCCGCGGTGTCCAGGCTGGTCTTGTTAATACGTCTGGTGAGTCTCGTGGTCTTCAGGTTGGTCTCATCAACAGGAGCGAGACGCTCTACGGTTATCAGGTCGGCCTTGTGAATATTATCCGTGATGCCGAGCTTAAATTCTGCCCGGTCATAAACATCGGTTTCTAAGCAACACCATGAATATAAGACCTTTCTCGGCTGTCAGGCCGAATGTCGAGGACGCGGCTTTAGTCGCGTCCGTTCCCTACGATGTGGTTGACACCGCCGAAGCGAAAGCTTTGGCTAGCGGCAATCCTAAGTCGTTTTTACACGTTTCCCGCCCTGAGATTGATCTTGAAGAAGGTGCCGACGGCTCATCTCCCGAAGCATACGCTCAGGCGCGTCGCGCGCTGGATGCTCTCGTGGCTGAAGGAACGCTCATTCGTGATGCCGTTCCCAAGTTCTATGCCTACAGGCAGACTATGGGCGATCATTCGCAAACTGGCATTGTTGCGACGTTCGACACAAAGGATTACCTTGCCGGCATTCTTAAACAGCACGAGAAAACGCGCAAAGACAAGGAAGATGACCGTACGCGTCATATTGAAACTCTTTCTGCCCATACGGGGCCAGCGTTTTTAACTTATCGTGACGATGCTGAAATCGACGCAGCAGTCGCATCAGCGTGTGCAAATGCGCCTCTCTACGATTTTGTCGCGCCCGATGGCATCGCCCATACTGTTTGGGAGATCGATCCTAAATTCGCCAAGGTGATAGAAGACGCGTTTGCACGCATTCCCGTAGCTTACATTGCCGACGGGCACCATCGCAGCGCCGCTGCTTCTCGCTATGCGCGCGATTGCGGTTTTGAAGGCGAGAGCCGTTGGTTCTTGGCTGTGGCATTCCCTGCTAGCCAGTTGAAAATTCTCGCATACAACCGCCTTGTGGCCGATCTTAATGGGCTTTCGAAAGAAGAATTTCTTGCGAAGGTCGCCGAGAAATTTAACGTCGGCGTTAAGGGCGACAGAAACTGCCGCATGTATTTTGACGGCAAATGGGTTGATCTTTCATGGAAGATCCCCGCCGATGCCGATGTCGTAAGCGCTCTCGATGTTTCGTATCTTCAAGACAATCTTTTAGCCAAGGTGCTTGGAGTTGGCGATCCGAGGACTGATCCGCGCATTTCGTTTATGGGCGGGATCCGCGGCGACGAAGCACTCGCTGCGAAGGTTGATTCAGGCGAAAATGCCGTTGCATTTGCAATGGAGCCAGTAACTGTTGGCGAGATGATGGCCATAGCAGATGCTGGTGCTATTATGCCGCCGAAATCAACTTGGTTTGAGCCTAAATTAAGAAGCGGTCTGTTCGTTCACGCCGTTTAATGCAGAAGCTTAGTGAATACTGGCTTTCTATCCGGGAGAAGATGGTAAAAGACCCTCTCCCGGTAAAGTCTGTAGCTGCTGGCCGGGCGATCGGTGTATTTATAGGCTGTACAATTCCTTTTGGTTTTCAGCTTGTAATATCAGTACCTCTTGCCATACTGATGCGCGTTTCCAAGATAGGCGCAACTGTCGGCACGCTTGTAACCAATCCTGTAACGATATGGGTCATATATCCAGCGCAGACATATCTCGTTAACAAAGTTGTTTTCGGCGGTTCGCTTTCTTTTTCACGTTTGATGGAAATGGAGTGGACGTGGCAGAGTGTGCGAGAGTTGGGCGTTGAGGTTGTGGCATCGTTTTTTATAGGAGGCTTTGTCCTTGGCGCGATTCTGACTCCTTTGGCGTATATTTTTGTTTATCGGCTGGTTAGTGCTTACCGTGCGCGCAAGGGGTGCGTTGCGAAGGGGGTAATCTAAATGTCTCAAGAATGGAACTTGCGTTCGCGCGGGCACGTCTGCACGCTGTGCCAAAAGCCGCTTACAGATAAGACCCCCGTTGTCTCTGCCTTGAAAGAAGTCTCGGGCGGGTATGAGCGTTTTGATTGTCACCCCGAGTGCTGGAAGGCGCTTGCTCGTGATTGGACGCCTTTTTCCCAATGGGACGGCGTGTATTTTGCGCCAGTAAAAGAGGCAAAGAAAGAGCCGTTGAAGAAGGAAGATGCGGGCGAACTTTTGCGCCAGCTTGTAACTCTCGACGACCCTGCGATGAAGAATGTTATTTACGTTTTGGCAGTAATGCTTGAACGGGCTAAGATACTCGTTGAGCGCGATTCCAAGACGCTTGAAGACGGGTCGATTAGGCGCGTATATGAAGATCGCAAGCAGGGTGATACATTCGTTATTCTCGATCCGCGCTTACGCCTGGAGAATCTTTCCGAGGTTCAGCAACAAGTCGTTGCTCTCTTATCGGGCACAAAGACTTTTGGCGAGGTAGCTTCCGATAGCGAGAGCGAGTCTGCCGGGGCCGAGCCTA
Source organism: Kiritimatiellia bacterium (assembly GCA_017629455.1). The sequence continues at coordinate 3,572 of JAGBXE010000160.1, read as the reverse complement.
CGGCTGAGGCAGAGTGACGCATCATTTATAGTGGGCATGAAGAAGTTCGTCTTTTTCGATCTCGACGGCACTCTCGCCGATACTGATCCCGATATACGTTTATCTTGGAAAGCCGCGATGGCCGATCTTGGTCTGGAGTGCCCGCGCTTCGATGAGTTGTTTGTGGCAGGCCCTCCGATCGAAGAGATGATGCGCGTTCTTTTTCCTAATGATGCAACGCCCGAAATGATTGATGCCGTCCGGCGCGCGTTTGCATTGCACTACGATAGTGACGGCTTTCCTGCTACAAAAGAATATCCTGGCGTTTTAGATGAGGTTAGGCGCCTAAAGGCTGCAGGTTCTACCGTTGCCATTGTTACAAATAAACGTTATGCAGGCGCAATGGCGATAGCTCGCCATTTTGGTTGGTGTGATATTTTCGATGGAATATACGCTGGAGATATGTTCCTTACTGCGCAACCTTACGAGCGCTTTAGGGCGGCCGGGCTTGAAGTTCAGGTAGAAAAATACAGAAAGCCCGCTCTCTTATCAATGGTTATGCGTCTTTATGGCGCAAGGCCTGAAGACTGCGCTATGGTAGGCGATACCGTAAGCGATTTTGAAGCAGCCGCCGCGAACAATGTTTTTTCAGTCGCAGTAGCGTGGGGGTACGGCACAGCTGCTGAGCTTTCGATGGCTAATTCAGTTTGCCGGCACTTGCCTTTGCCGCTGTGAATATGGTATTATTTCCAACCGTGAAAAAGTCAACTTGCAAGCCTAAATATCCGCGTATTCTCCTGAAGCTTTCCGGCGAAGTGCTGGGCAATAAGAGTACAGGCGAATGTATTGATCCTAAGAACCTCGCATTTATGGCCGAACGCGTGAAGAAAGTTCATGCGATGGGCTGTGAAATCGGCATTGTCCTTGGCGGCGGGAATATTTTCCGCGGGCTCTCAGGCGCCGATAAGGGCGTTAATCGCGTAACGGGCGATTCAATGGGCATGCTTGCTACAATCATCAATGCATTGGCAATGATGAATGCGCTTGAGTCGATTGGCGTGCCTACACGCGTAATGACGTCGATCGAAATGCCGAAGTTGGCCGAGCCTTTTATTCAGCGCCGTGCAGTTCGTCACTTGGAAAAAGGGCGCGTAGTTATTTTTGGCGGTGGTACCGGCAACCCGTATTTTTCAACCGATTCCGCGGCGGCGCTTAAGGCTAGCGAAATTGGAGCTACGGCGCTTTTGAAGGCGACAAAGGTTGACGGCATTTATACAGCCGATCCGAAGAAAGACCCTAAGGCGAAGAAATATGCTTCGCTTAAGTATGAAACCGCGCTTGAAAAGCGTCTTAAGGTTATGGATTCGGCGGCGTTTGCGCTTTGCATGGACAACAATATTCCTATTGTTGTATTCGATTTCTTCGATCCGAAGGCTTTTGAGGGTGTTGTCCTGGGTAAGACGGTTGGCACGCTCGTTAGTGATCATTGAAATACTGCCGCGTCAAATGCACGCGGCTAGACTATAAGGAGAAAGACAGATGAATACCGTAGATGAAGTTCTTAGCGATGCTACATCGAAAATAGCAAAGAGCTTTGATGCGCTCAAGGCGCAATTCGCAGGCCTGCGCACTGGTAAGGCTTCCCCTGCCATGGTCGATGCGATCAAAGTTGAGTATTATGGGTGTCCTACCCCGATTAAAAATCTCGGCACCATTTCTACGCCAGAGCCGCGTCAGATTAAGATTACGCCGTTTGATCCTACTGTGCTTGATGCGATGAATAAGGCGATTTTGGCCGCGAACATCGGTGTCACGCCCCAGACCGACGGTAAGGTCTTGCGCATCAATGTGCCTGAGCTTAACGAAGAGCGTCGTAAAGAAATCGTAAAGGTTGCAAAAACCCAGGCCGAGGCGCAGAAGGTTGCTATGCGCAATGTCCGCCGCGATGCCAACGAGTCGATTAAGAAGCTCGAAAAGGATAAGAAGATTTCTGAAGACGATATGAAGCAGGGCCTTGATAAAATTCAGAAGGCTACTGACGACGGTATCGCCAAGATTGATGCAGAGCTTAAGGCTAAAGAAGCCGACGTAATGTCTGTTTAATAGCGAGCTACAAAACCCTACGTAGGGTTTACGATGGTAGCAAATATTAGCCCTCATTTTGGGGGCTAATATTTTTTTATTTTTTTTACATTAACCCCCTTGCGCACCGTAGGGTATTTATGATATACTTCACCTTGTTTTCACGATGCGAGGATAACTCAGTTGGTAGAGTGCCACCTTGCCAAGGTGGTTGTCGCGGGTTCGAATCCCGTTCCTCGCTCCAATGAAAAACAAGGTGAGATGGGGGCGTAGCTCAGTTGGTAGAGCAAGTGACTCTTAATCACTGGGTCCAGGGTTCGAATCCCTGCGCCCCTACCATTTAAACCCTTGTCCGGCGTATGTGGCTAGGTAGCTCAGTTGGTAGAGCAACGGACTGAAAATCCGTGTGTCGCCGGTTCGATCCCGGCCCTGGCCACCAAATATACGGCTTGGTGAAACCGAACCGGGCAGTCCGCGCAGATGATGCGCGGACATTGTGTTTTCAGGGGTTTGCTGACGAATTTTATACCTTGGACTTTTGTGCTGGAGGCTCTGTTTCGGAATTTATCTCTCGATTTTCAGGGCAGAATCGAACCGCCTCGTCCGTCTTGCGTTGAGTAACCATCCTTGCTTAATGTTTTTCCAAACTTATGTGTAAAGTGTTGCAAGATGGTACATGGTGGCCAAAAGTATGGCAAAAATGGTTAACCTTTGGCAGGCTAGACTTGGTGCTATGCCAAAAGGTAAAAGAGTTCCTTTACTTTTGGCATTTTGGGGGCTGATTTTTGGACGCAATTCGTGCTATAATACCCGCCATTGGCAAAAGGTAAGATAAAGCCTGTTCTTCTGACATGACAGCATATGAACAGATTTGGCCGGTGGCTGAAGACCACTATGGCATAATAACCGCCGCAAAAGCGAGGGAGCTTGGCATTTCCAAGCAGAGCATGTCTGCGATGGTACAAAGCGGGCGTCTGACGCGACTCGGCCATGGTGTCTATCAGGTTCAGCACCATGTCCCTGGACAGAACGACGTGTATGCATTCGCCAATGCAGTCGTGGGTGAGGATGCCTATCTGAGGGTGCATCCGTATTGTATATGCTGCACCTTACGCCAGCAAACCCGACGGCGTTCTATGTCGGCACTCCTAAGCGAGTGAGGCGTCAGCTTCCGCGAGGCTTCCGCGTCCGGGACAATACGCGATGCGACACTGTGGAATATGAAGGGTACGAAGGCATAAAGTGCCAAAGGTTGGCCGATGCGCTTGAATCCGCAAGGGCGGATGGCGCGGTCGAACTAGACAGGATTGCGGACGCCGCCGTTGCCGCCAACGAGAAAGGACTGCTTACCGATGAAGAATGCGCCAAATTCCAAATCCAATCTTGACCGCGCTCTGCAACGGTTTGCAGGTGATTTCGCACGGGCTAACGACCTGAGGGGGCAGATGGCAAACGCCATCGTGGCCCAGATGATAGGCGAAGGTGTCGTCAAAGGCGGAAGCGGACTCAGA
>JAGBXE010000159.1 GCA_017629455.1 Kiritimatiellia bacterium | reverse complement strand
CGATTGGCTCGTCGAAACGGAAGGTACGCGAGTTTTTCCGTGGAGAGTTTTTGCGCTGGCGGACGCACCGTGCGAACTTTTTGAAAACGATATCGTTTATGCGCTTTCGCGCCCAGCAAATCCTGAACACGATTTTTCATGGGTAAAGCCAGGTAAGGTCGCGTGGGAGTGGTGGAATGCGTTTAACAATAAGGGGCAATTCAAAGGGTGCACGACGGAAGGGTATCGCAGGTTTATTGATTTTGCCGCGAAAAACGGTATTGAGTATGTCATCCTAGACGAGGGTTGGAGTAAGAATCTGGATATTTGGCGTTTCAACGAAAAAGTTGATGTTCCTGAAATTATTAATTACGCCAATGCAAAAGGCGTCGGGATAATCTTGTGGCTTGCATGGGCGCAGGCTTATGGCGATGAAGAGCGCGTTGTTTCGCATTTTGCTGAGCTTGGCGCGAAAGGTTTTAAGGTTGACTTTATCGATCGTGCCGATGCGGATGCGCAGCGCTTCTTATGGAAGTTTGCCGAAGTCTGTCGCAAGTATAAAATGATAGTCGATTATCACGGTGTGCCGCGTCCGGGCGGGCTTAACCGCGCATATCCAAATGTCTTAAATTACGAAGCCGTTCATGGTCTCGAGCAAATGAAGTGGAATAGTGGTGATGTAGGGTTTCTTGAAAACGACGTCAAAATTTGCTTTACGCGAATGTCAGCAGGTCCCATGGACTATACGCCCGGCGCCATGGATAACTATGCTATAGGTAAGTATCCTTCTAAGGATAAGCGTTTGCCAGATGGTCTGCGTTATACGTTCGTTAATCCTGGTTCTGTCGGAACAAGGTCGCGTCAAATGGCTATGATGGTACTTTATGACGCTCCTTTGCAGATGCTCTGTGATGCGCCTGATAAATATGAGAAAAATAAAGAATGTTTAAATTTCATATCTTCAGTTCCTACAGTTTGGGATGAGACTGTCGGCTTAGGCGGTTCTCCCGATTCGCACGCTGTTGTTGCACGCAGGAAAGCAGATGTATGGTATGTGGCAGGCATAACGAATGGTGATCAAAGGTATTTTACAATTGATACGTCGTTTATGCATGACGAAACATGGAAAGTTGAGATATTTAAAGATAATCCAAGCATCGACAATAATCCAACTTCATACGTTCATTCGCGTCTTACGACGCGCTCGGGCGATCGCATTGTAGTGAGGATGGCTCCTGGCGGAGGGTTTGTGGCGAGGTTTTCAAAATGATAACTAGCGTTTATATTGCAAAAAACGTCTATGGCGGCGACGGCCTTGGCCGATTAGGGGATGGACGCGTCGTGTTTGTTCCTGGTGCGTGGGCAGGGGAGCAGGTTCGCGCCGAGATTGTTGAAGAGAAGCGCAATTTTGTTCGTGCAAAGCTTATTGAAATTCTTGAACCTTCTCCGGAGCGAATTAATCCTGGGCTTACGGTGCCTGGTATGGTTTATGCTGGCTTAAGCCGCAAAGGTGAAGTGGCGGCAAAAGCTGCGCAGCTGGCGGAATTTTTTGAACGCGCCCGCATTCCTGTACCGGAAATTGTCGCACCATCAACAGACGAGCCGTTTTTAAATTATCGCAACAAGGTTGTTTATCATTTTGAAAAGGTTGATGGCCGCTGGGTGATAGGATACCGTGCAGAGCCTGAGCATATTGTCGTTGATGTTGAACAAGATCCATTGGCGGTTCCTGAAATTAATGCTAAGCTTCCTGAAATACGCATGAGCGTCCTGGCGCTTTTGACTACGGGGCCTAAGTCGGTTCAAAGGGATGTTGCAGCTAAGGGCTCGCTTACTATCCGTTGGACTAAAAAAACTGGCGTCAAGTGGTGGGTTGGAGAGCCCGTTAACGTGCCCGTATTAAAGGAGACTGCCGCAGGTCTTTCGTTTGAAGTTCCGCCAGATGGTTTTTGGCAGATGAATCCTGTTGTCTGCGAAAAGCTCGTTTCTGCCGTGGCAGATCATTATTTGCGGGGCGCAAGTATAGCTCCCGATATAGTTGATTTGTACTGTGGCGTTGGCGTATTGGGGCTTGCCGCTGCTAAGAAAGCGCGCGACAATTCGCTTTCGCCGCGCCTTACCGGCATAGAGAGCGGGCGCAAGGCCGTAGAGTTCGCCAAGCGTAATGCAGCTTCTCAAGGCGCGCGTGATTGCCAGTTTTTCTCTGAGCGCGTAGGGCCGAATATTAGGCGCCTTAGGCTTGGAGAAAAATCAACTGTCATACTTGATCCGCCGCGTAGCGGTTTGGAGATGGGTGTTGCGCGCGTACTGGTGAATTCGAAGTGCCCCAGGGTTATTTACGTCTCTTGCGATCCTGCGACATTAACGCGAGATCTTCGCGTTCTTTCAGCAGCGTTCGATGTTAAAGCCGTATCGTGGTTCGATATGTTCCCGCGTACGGCTCGTTTTGAGACGCTTGTTTGCCTAGAACGGCGCTAAATATTTTTGCGCAGAAGAGTTTGGCGTTAGACGGCCGAGAACGCGTTGAAAGCGTTCATTGCGCGGTTGGGGCCAAGCTCTACGATTGCACTTACGGCTTTGACCGATTCTTCAATGACGCGGTCCATCACCTTGCGGGATTCAGGGTGAAACTTCCCAAGGACAAAGCCAATGACATCGGATTTATCTTTACCGACGCCTAGTTTAAGGCGCGTAAAGTTAGGCGTTCCAAGGCGCTCGATTATATTCTTTATGCCGTTATGGCCGCCGGAACTGCCGCCTTCGCGTATGCGTATGCGGCCTAGGGGTAGGTCAATGTCGTCGTGAACTACCAGAAGATCGCTGGGCGTAGCATTGTGGTATTTTACTACGGGAGCAATGCTTTCGCCCGAAAGATTCATGTACGTTTGCGGCTTAATGAGGAGTACGCTTTGCCCTGCAAGCGTAACTCTTGCCATAAGACATTTAAACTGGCGCTTATCTTCCCAGGAAACCCCCTGTTCGGCGGCTATGGCGTCGAGCGCCTCAAAGCCAACCGAATGAGGGGTGTTCGCGTATTGCGCTCCAGGGTTTCCTAGGCCTGCTATAACCTTCATGAACGTTTGTCGAAGAGGTGTTCGAGCTCGTCGAGCGACTTGCCTTTAGTTTCAGGGATAAGGCAGGAGACGACGAAGTAGAGTGCACCGTTAACAGCGAAGAAGAAGAACATTGAGTTCCACCCCCAAGCGTTAACCCATGGAAGGAATGTGGACGCAAGCCCCCAAGCAGTGAGCTGATTGGAGAAAAGGGCTATCGACATGCCGTTAGCACGGATGCGCGAAGGCATAAGTTCGGAAAGAACGAGCCATACGCAAACGCCAGGGCCAAGAGCGTAAAACGCCTGCATAACAAAGAACGCGCCAAGCGTGATAATTCCCGTTGTCGTCGTTGCCTCTACGCCAAAGCGCTCTATTGCCAAAAATACGCAGCCTATTGCCGCAAGGCCTACTGTCATGCCGGACGTCCCGACTTTTAAAAGCCACGTACGACCTTTGCGGTCGACGAGAGCGGCAGCGACGAGCGTCATAAGAAGGTTTGTAGCCTTGATTGCGAAATCGCCGATATTGCCGAGAGCCCCAGAAAAGCCTGCTTTCTGGAAAATGACAACCGAGTAGCTTGTAATTGAGCTCATGCCCATAGTCTTGTTGAGCGTGAGCACAGCAAGCGCGAGCAAGAAGGGTACAACGTACTTGCGCGCATAAAGGCTGTCTTTAGGTGCGGCTGGTTTTGTGCTTTTTTCCTCTTTGGCGGCAGGTGTGCTACCGTTACGGCGGGCAAGCCAAACCGGCGATTCGGGGAGAAAGAGCGAACCTACCGAAAGGATTGCCACAGGAATGAGCGTCCACCAGAAGCAAGCACGGAATGCAACTTCTTTAACGGATGCAGCCGATTCAGCTAGCGGTAAGTCGCCTGCGCCGTAAAGCCCAGAGACTACGAAGCCTGCAATTGCTGCGCCAACAAGGCCTATGCCGAGAAAGAGCTGGAACACACCAGTTCCGCGGCCGCGGATTTCGGGCGGAAGCGTCTCGGTAAGGTACATAGGCATTACGACACTCATAAAGCCTGCGCTCATGCCTTGCATGGTTCTGCCAAGGTACATAAGCCAAAAGCATTGAGTCGACATGCATACGACAGGAACTGCAGCCAAGAAGAGCGCGGCCGCAGCTGAAATCACTTTGCGCCTGCCGAACATTTCCGAAAGCTGGCCTGCAGTTAGCGACGCGATAAGCCCACCGAGCATCACGGCACCGACGATAAAGCTTACTTGCGAGTCGCTGAAAACACCCATCGTCTTCAAGTACGGCATCGCCGCGGCGATAACGCCGAAGTCGATACCGTAAAGAAGCCCGCCCAAACCTCCAATCGCAAGGAGGAATTTAGTAGAAGTCGTTTTTTTCATTACTTAGCCTTAACGAGAGCGATTGAGCGAATTGCAGGGTACTTAAGACCTTTTTTCGAAATCGTGACCGTGCGAATGCCGTTAGCAACAGACTCTACAAGGTTGTACTCTTTTGAGTATGCTGGGTCTGCATCAATTTCGATACGTGCACCGGGGACATCTTTAAATTCCACCGTGATTGTGCCGTTGGGGAAGATGGGGTTACCGACAAAGCGTGCGGGAACGCCCGACTCTATCGTCTGATAACTTGCGTGCATCGATGAGCGGTGTGTGCGTACATCGTCGTACATTCCGCCAGGAATAATAAAGTCGATAACATCTTTACGGGCAAGGAGCTTTGCGCGAGCCTTAAACTCCGCGTTGTATTCGTTTAGGAATTCACGTGAAAGCCAAAGGTAGGGGAAGAAATAAATTCTGTCGAGATTATCCCCCATTGGCACGCAGCGCGTCATATTAAACGTGTTGCGGTCGATGTTGGGGTTTGTCATTTCAGGGATTATTGTCTTCTCTGCCGCGGTAATGGCTGCACGAAGCGATTTAGCGCTTACATCGTTCAAGTCCATATCGTCAAAATATGCGCAAGCGCAGTCGGTGAATGCTTTGACGGCGCGAGTAGCCTTTGTCGCGTTG
>JAGBXE010000158.1 GCA_017629455.1 Kiritimatiellia bacterium | reverse complement strand
GGTTTGTTCCGTCGCCTGAATCTTATGCTCGCGGTGGAGAAATCATTTTGGAGTTTGAGGCCGGCTGGAAAAATGTTGTAAAGCAGCGCCCCACTTATGCATGGAGCGGCGTAATAGCAACCTGTACTGCCGTCGATAAGAAGGGCAATAAGGTTTTTATAATTACGTCTAATATGGGCGCAGGAACGCGCTCGCGGCAGAAGTGGCAGATGAAGGGCGTTCTTCCCGAAAATTCGACAAATCTTATTTTCGAGCTCGGCATTAAAGTAGCTGAAGGCGAAATCGATTTGGGCGACGCGAAGATCGAAATGCTCCCGTGCGATAGGTCGATGCGTATTAAGGATTTCAAATTCAATGAATGGCAGAAGACTACTGTCGACATTGACTTTATAAACTGGTACGGCGAGCCTAAATATGAGCCAGCATCGATTGGTGAAAAGTCATTTGCATTTTTCAAGATTAATGAGCCAGGGATGACGTTTGACAGATTTGCGCCGCCGGCATGCAAAATAACTTCAAATTTCCGTCTGCGTGTAACTCCTGGCGAAGTGCGCGATTTCTTCTTCGGTATTTATTCAGAACGCGGCACAGAGGGCCTTAAGCACGAGATTGGTCAGTTTAAGACTTCGGGCTTTGCAGGTTTGTTCCGCAAGTCTCTCGCAGCCAATATGGTTCTTAGCCGCGTAAAGAACCGTAGGCAATGCGGCGATATGGGAGTTAGGCGCTCATACACTATTATGCCTGATGCAATCATCGATTGGGCTAACGACGGCGAAAGTGTGCCTGCAGGCACTACGGCTATGGCGATGTTGCAGTTGGATGTTCCCGCCGATGCAAAGCCCGGTATTTATTCCGGTGACGTTGTTTTTACTGATAAAGATTCCGCTCGTGAGGCGGCCAGGATTGAAGTTGAGGTTCTTCCTTTCACGCTTCGCAAGCCAGAGCCTCAAGAGTACGAGCCGATTGCTCACATCGGTATGTACGGTGAGAAGCTTCATTACTTTGTCAATATGGCAAGGTGGCTTAAGCGCCGCGGTTTCGAGTCGATGTTAATTGCTACTCATTACGGTTCAGGGCGGCTTACTCTTACGAAGGGGCCCGATGGAAAGCTTGCCATTAAATCGTTCGACCGTTTGCGTTTTGCCGTGCGCGCCTATCGCGAATCGGGGATGCGCGGCACGCTCTTCATCCACCTTTCCGACAAGTTGGAAGTAGCAGTAGCTAAAGCGCTCGGAATTAAAATTACTGATGGACATGGCGAGCAGACGAATATGATCCCCGAGTTTGAAACGCCCGAGTTTAAGCGCCACGTCGGCGAAGCGTTCGAAGCGATTAAAACTGAGTGCGAAGGCATTCCGATTGCTGTCTTGGCGATGGATGAGCCTAATACCACAAATAGGTTCCCGCGTGCTTTTTACGAAATTCAGCGCATAAAAGAAGCAGGTATTCCTGCCGCGCTTTATGGTGATCTTGCCGCGTATAATGCCGTTAAGCCCGATTACATGATTCTTTCCGATTCCCCCGATACGGAAAGCTACAAGAAGGTGAAGGAAGACATCGACCGCCGCCCTGGTGCTAGGCTCTATCTTTACGGGCGTACGGGCAGTTACCACTAT
>JAGBXE010000157.1 GCA_017629455.1 Kiritimatiellia bacterium | reverse complement strand
TGGATGTTCGGTATCATCATGCAGCTTTTAACTTTGCTGCGCTCGATTGCCGTCCACATATAATCACGCCAATTAAGCGAAAAGAACGAAAGCCCATCCAAACCGCTGTCTACAGCTAAACGCTGCGTATTTTCAAGATCGGCCATCGAATAGAACATACCCCAAGTCTTGCGGTACGAGCCGTCGGCGATATCGCCATCAAGCGGAAGGTCTGGGTCTAAAAAAAGCGGCTGATCGACGTAGCGCCCAAGATAGCCGCGCTCCTGCTCTCTAAGCGGATAGAACTGGCATTGGCTAATAACGAGCGTCCCTGGGAGAACTCTTTTCGGAGCGTCGGCGCGCACTGCACCGCAAAGCATAACAAAAGGTAATAATGTGCCTGCAAAATACCTTACCGGTAAACTTTTCACGTCAAGAAACCTTTCACTATTACATTTTATTTAGGCTCAACGCGGCGAAAAATTGCCACCGCTCCGCCTTCATCGACAATATCAAAGAAAACCGTTTCGCCACTCGTGACCTTTCGGGCATTAATTGAAATTGCCTTAGCGTCACTTGTAGAACGCAAGGGATCGTCCGAATAGCTCGTCATCTCCCATTCGCCATTGCCAAGGAAGCTTAAATCGAGAGATTGCCTTCTTGCCTTCACAGAAATTGCCGCGAAGTAAAACGCCCCATCAAACGTCTCGCGCACAAGAGCAAAATTAGAACCGATTTCGCCGGAAACAACTTTTGTGTTACGCCAAACGGTTGGCAGGCTGCGCAACGCTTCAACGCCCCGTTGCCCACGATAACGCTCGGGAAGATCACAAAGCGTCATAAGGGGGCTGTCATAGGCCACCGTAAGCGCCAGCGCGTGCGCACGCGTTCCTATCTCTTGAGCCATAATTTTCGGCTTATCGGACGACGGCGAGAAATCGAGACAATCATGCCCGCGGCGACCTTGTGATTCAAATTCGCAGGAATGCAAATTATCAAACCCGCCGGGCGTAAAATCGGCAGCTCCGAGAATAAAGCGCGTAAAAGGCAACGTTGCGTGATGACGCGGATTGCACCTAGCGTTAAACTTATTCATTTCGTTACCTAAGACGCTTTCACGCGTGAGGTTGTTCGGCCATGTGCGCTCTGTACCTGTTGGCACAAATGACCCATGGTAGTTTACTATCAACTTATGCTTCGCGGCCGACTTAACAACCTTCTCGTACCACTGCACCATCTCCTGATCCATGCGGTTCATGTAATCGATTTTAACGCCAGCTATACCCCACTTTGCGAATTTAGCGAATGTCGCATCGATGCCGTTAGCTTGGAGCGTGCGCCAATGCATCCATAAGAATATCCCAACACCCTTCTCCTTTGCATACGATAGAAGCCCTTGCATATCAAACTCAGGAACTGGCTCAAGTTCTACAGTCTCACCATTATTCGGCCGCCCATACCAGCCGGCGTCAACTAGGTGGTACGGCCAGCCCATTTCCGCGGCAAAATCAACAGAGCGCTTTTCAAATTGAACGCCCTCATACGCTAACTCATGATTGGAGTTAGCCCACCAATCCCACGACGAAACGCCAGGGCGCACCCAGTCAAAAGCTTCCTCGCCGCCTTCAGGCGGAGGATTGAGATTACGAAGAACATCGCTAACAGAACAAAGCTGAGCAGCATTATCGGCGATGGCGACAACCCTCCACGGGCTCTTTGCAGGAGCTCGCCCTGCAACAAGCCCGATATTATCTTTACGAGGAGCAGGCCTGGCACAAAGCGCTGTTCTATCGCCCGGATAAGAGTCGATAGCAAGGAACATCCCCGCCCACTTTACGAGGGCCGCCTCGCAAACGGCAAGATAACGAGAACCTACCTCAACTACGGCGGGCGAACCAACTAAAAATTCCTCATTAAAATGACGTCCAAAATCACCAACCGTCTTAAGCGTGCGGTGAAGATACCATTCCTCCTGCGAAGTCGCCGGCGACCTGTAGACCGTAAGCCACGCCATAGGATCTCCGTCAAACGTCCAGCAGGTAAGCTCCTTTTCGATGACAAATTTCCCGGAGCCGGGGATCACATATCTGAACGCGATTGCGTTATCATAAGCCCGCAAAATAAAACCAAGGCGCAACGTAGGATCGTCAACGCTTACGAAATCAAGTGAGAGCTCGTTGAAATTATCGCGAACTGTCTCTTTCTTATAAAATCGCGTCGTCCATTTCGTATCTGACTGATGCCGCGAAACATTTTTGGCAACAGTCTCGCGGAACGGTTTTTTACCCCTAAGCTCAAGGCCAAGCGCAGAAGGCAATATGACCTTATTGCCCCCTACGGAAAGATCCCAAAATGTACCTTCCGGACCGGACCAGACGCCAACGCAAGCGCTACCGGAAGGAGAGCAAAGTTCTATGCGATCAAAAGCAGCATACAAGGCTACCGGAAATAACGCAAGAAAAAGCGCAAGAATATTCTTTCTCACTACCACACATCTCCTTCCGGGCAAACAAACCTAAAGCCAATATACGCGTAGGGCGTAGAAGGTCCAATCTGAGTACGCGATGCCGCACGATTCTTGGAGGCGTAGTTATTTACCCCTTCGCCTCTAGCCGTCCTGCAGCCGCCCAGACCTGTCGTTGGGCCGAGAGGATCTAAAATAATAGAATTGCCCTCTTGCCCTGCATCAACAGCTCCACACCAATTTACGCATGCCTCACCAACATTACCATGCATATCGTAAAGACCAAAGGCATTGGGCTTTTTAAGCCCGACTTCCTGCGTTATTTTATCGGGATTTGACGAACACAAACACCACCCAACCTCATTAAATGCTTCGCTATCATCCTTCCAATAAAACGATCCACCCTTTGTAAGTTCTTTTCCGCTATTTAAAGCGTTTGTCGTACCGGCGCGGCAAGCAAACTCCCATTGCGCTTCCGTTGGAAGATCAAACATTATCTTCGTCTTGTTCCTAAGATGCCCTATATCAGAATTAGAATACACGGTATGCAAAAAGGAATTAGTCGGCCAGTTTACAACCTCACCGTACGGATCAAGCTCCGTAGTACCATTATATTTTCCGCGCAAACCTTGGTAGTGGTCGTTTTCCATCGGCAAAAGATCACCTTGATGGACTGGAGTACGTATGTAGCCAGCATACTTTTTATACTGAGCCTGCGTCACCTCGAAAACGCCGATGAAATAATCGGAAGAAAGCTTCACGGTATGCTGTGTTTCGTCGATCTCTGACGCTTTAACTCTACCCAACTCGCCATCCGGCGCACCAATTTTCCATTCCTTGCCAGATGCAGGTATTTTGCGCATTACAAGGTGAGTTGTTTTATATTTAACATCATTCGTTACGCCAGTCCATATAACAACATCTTTCAGCGTCGTATTAAAGCCTTTGCCTATTCTTGAAAAATCAGTAACGACCGAACCCCACTCTCCATTCAAAAGAGCTTTACGCGTGACATTAGTAACGTCGTAAGGAGATTCCAGGTTGTAAATACGATAAAGCGTCTCGTCTAAATTGTCTGCTGATGGCTCTAACGACAAGCTTACGCTAAAAGGAGACGAAAACACCTTAGCCTCACCGAATAACTTGGCAGGGTCGATAGTGAAACTGCCTGCACAATCGGACGATATGCCGTAGAGTTTACCTGAAATGGCTTCATAAACATCGCCCTCGGCAAGTTCGTTGCCCGCATCAAACACTTTTACCTTTATATCGACAGGTGCTTCAATGCCGGAAATCTGATACTCAACCTTAACATCTGTCGACCACGGCCACTGCTGACGGACAATCACTTCATCGACCGTAGCGGCTACTGACGCCAAAGTATTAAAAGCCAATGCACATAGAATTAACGTTCTCACTTCTTTTCCCCCCTTTATTAAAGATTGCCGAAAAAATGTTTACTGGACGATCATCGCCCCACCAAGGCTCTTGCCTTCAAGTTCGGCTTCACAAAGAATGTTTTCGCCATCACCGATAGCGTATGTAGCGCGCTCTCCTGGCTGCGGCATCTCAATAAGGCGCCAAGTTGCAGCTCCGTCAAGATCATCGGCAACAACCTTGCCATCTATCTCAAGAGTTTTCGCCCCGTACGGCACAGGCACAAGAACATTTCCTGCTCTACGACGCCACTTGCGGGACGATTCCGGCAAAATCATTTGCGTACTGCCTTCTGCGAGCGCAGGTTTAACGCCACAAATTACCGCAAGCTCTGCGCTGCGCACTGTGCCATCATCAAACTCAAGGCGCAACGAATAAATGTTCTCGTCTTTATTCTTGCTCGCCTGCGGCAATGTTACGCGGTACATACCGCCCTCACTAAGTTCCTCACGAGTTATCTTGGAAATACAAGAAGAATATCCAACACCAGTTATAGAAAGCTCAGCCTCCACTGCACGCTCGGGGAATGAAATTGGAACAAGAAACGAGTTAGTCGGCGCCGTACGCCAGAATGAAAACATTTCAGGGCGGTTATACAGAAAAATCTCATTGCTGAAAGTTTCGGCCATAGCCAAAGAACATAAAAAGGCCACGGTCATGAAAATGAATCTTGCTGCCATAAAATACCCTTCTAAAGTTTTTCGTATATTAACACTTCCCACAGACACATGTCAACTTTGGTCGTTATGAAATTATGGTATAATTCGCACGATGAACGAATTGGCGAAACAACTTAATAAGACGCTCGGCGTTGCAGCTAGTTTCCTGTCCTCAGCAGGTAAACGAATGTATTTTCCATATCACGGCATTCTCGGCCAAGGCGCTGAAGCCAAAGGTTGCGAAATAAACGCCACAATTGGAATGGCATTTGAAGAGGACGGTACGCCTCTAGTAATGGACTGCTTCGCGAAAAACGTTCCGTTAGGGCGCAAGGCGTTCCTCTATGCCGGCAGTTTCGGCGTTCCAGATCTTAGAAACAAGTGGAAAGCCTTACAGGTTGAAAAGAATCCATCGCTAAGCAAGGTTCAATTTTCAAACCCAGTTGTCACAAACGCTCTAACGCACGGCCTTAGGGTAACGGCTGAACTTTTTGCCAATCCTTCTGATGAGCTTGTAGTTCCCGACCTTTTCTGGGACAACTACGAACTTATCTTCAAAGAAGCCGTAGGTTGCAAAATACGCCATTTCAACACATTTAAAAAAGGCGCATTTGATGCTGCTGCGATGAAGGAAGCACTTCTTGCGCCGGGAACAAAGAAAATACTTATTCTTAACTTCCCCAATAACCCGACCGGCTACACCGCAACTGTCGAAGACGCTAAACGCATTGTTTCTGCCGTCAAATCTGCAGCAAAAGCCGGTAAGCGCATAATCGTCGTTCTTGACGATGCCTATTTCGGCCTTGTCTACGAAAACGGCATCCACGAAGAATCGCTTTTCGCCGAATTTGCCACCCTTGATGAATCTGTTTTGGCCGTCAAGCTCGATGGCACAACGAAAGAAGATTACGTCTGGGGGTTGCGCGTAGGGTTTATTTCGTTTGCCTTTAAGGGCGCAAGCGCAGAGCAGCTTAAGGCGCTTGAGGCAAAAGCCGCGGGCAACGTAAGAAGCGGAATTTCAAATACTACTTCTATCGGCCAAGCGCTTGCTCTTGCCGCATACGGAGATCCTGAGTACGCAAAGCAAAAGCGTCAAAAGTACACCGTACTTAAATCGCGCTACGCTCAAATTCGCAAGATACTCTCTTCACATCCCGAATATGCCGCCAATTTTGAAGCAATGCCCTTCAATTCCGGCTATTTTATGTGCATAAAGCCCATTGGGGTCGATGCCGAGAAAGTGCGCCGCCACCTCGTTGAGAAATATTCTACCGGAACGATTATGCTTTCTGGCCTTATCCGCCTAGCTTATTCAACGATTCCAAAGGCCAAACTCTCCAAACTTTTCGCAAATGTAAATGCTGCAATAGCCGATTTGAAGCGATGACGGCTAAAGCTTACGCTAAAATAAATCTTACACTTGAAGTATACGGCAAAAGGGCCGACGGCTATCATGAGCTTCGTTCGGTCGTATTGCCGATAACGCTTGCTGATACCATCGATATTGTGCCTGCCGAAGCAGGCAAGATACTGACTAATTCCGTTTACGCAGAAAACGATCTCGCCGTAAAGGCACTTCACGCGCTTGATCATCATTGCCCAACGCGCCCCCTCATGCGTTCCGGGCTTAGCGTTACAATTAAAAAAGAGATCCCCGAAGGCGGCGGGCTAGGTGGCGGCAGTGCCGATGCGGCAGCTTCGCTTTTGGCGGCCAACGAAATCTGGAATTTAAACCTTAGCCTAGAAGAACTAGCTTCTGTCGGCGCTAAAGTAGGAAGCGACGTTCCTGCTCTCGTATTGGCGCAAAGCCGCCGCGCGGCAGTTTTAATGGAAGGCCGCGGCGAAAAGGTTTCGCTTTTAAGTGAAGCGGTTACAAAGCTGCCTGAACTTCAGGGGTTTTTTAATCCTAACGCCCAGATTGTACTCGCCAACCCTGGCGTTCACAGCTCGACGGCTCAGACGTATGCGCAATGCACCGAACGCGAAGGCGAGGGGCAAGGCCAACTTCTCTTCACAAATGATTTGCAGCAAGCAGCATGTTCGCTACATCCTGAAATCGCGCTCTCTCTTGCCGCGCTCGTTGCCGCTGGCGCAAAGAGCGTAATGATGAGTGGAAGCGGCGCTACAGTGTTTGGTCTAGCAGAAGATTTAAACCAAGCCCAAGCGATATGCTCGACAATGCAGGCGATAGGATGCCGCACTTGGATTACTCAGCCCCTTTTAAGTACGTTGTAATACTTAAGGCCATCGTACACTGTAAATTTTACACACAAAAAAGGACACTACACAATGAGCAAACTAATAAAAACGCTTATGTTGGCTGCCGCGTTGGCACCGGCATTCGCGGCAAAGGCCGACATAACATTTGAAAATGACAATTTCAAATTTATCCTCGGCGACGACGCGAAGGCAAAGTCTCTTGTTATCAAGAAAACCGGCGAGGAAATGCTCGCGAAGGACGAAAATGTAAGCTTCTTCGCCATAACACAAGCCCGCCCCTTTAATAACGAAATCAAACTCGAATATCCTAACAAGCGCACAACCTATCCTGCAAAATCAGTGCGCCGCGAAGGCGACAAGCTTATCGTCGCATTTGAACTTATCCGTTACGAAGCTCAAGTGTCTGTCGAAAAAGGCGACGGCTTTTTGGCCTTCACGCTCGACAAGTTCATCGTCGATCGCGACACACAGTTCGAAGGCCTTCGCATGGACCTTCCGCCTGCAAAGGAATTCCGCGTCATTCAATTGCCCGTTAAGGAGCGCAAGAATTTCGGAATTTGGCTCAACACGATGCACGACGAAAAGGCGGCGCTCGCCGTCATCGGCACTTCTCCATGGCCACGCGTCGATGCTGAAAAGCGCAACGGCTGCCGCGTCATGTACGTTGACGCTCTCGAAGACGTTAAGCGCGAAGGCGTAGGCGGCGCGATTGTCGCAGGCTCATGCGGCGAGAGCCTTCTCGATGCCATCGACGAAGTCGAAAAGCATTTCGATTTGCCGCGCGGCGTAAAGAGCCGCAGGTCTGGCATGCTCAACCGCTCAATCGCATGGACGATCGACATCACTCCTGCAAACGTAGACGAACATATTGAAGTTGCCAAGAAATGCGGCCTTTCAATGTTGCTTATCTACTACCCTGCCTTCAGCGGCTTTATGAAGGGCTACGAAACGCTCGGCGACTACGAGTTTAACCGCAGCTACCCGAATGGGCTTGAAGACCTTAAAAAGGTTGTCCAGAAGATTCGCGACGCAGGCATCACACCCGGCTTCCACACGCTTCAAACTCACATCGGCTCGATGTCCAACTATGTAACGCCCGTAGCCGATCCGCGCCTTAACTTAAAGCGTCACTACACGCTTGCCAAGCCCTACCCTGCCGATGATCCGACGACGATTGAAGTTCTTGAAAATCCTCTCGGCTCACCTATGTATTCAAAGGCACGCGTCCTTAAGTTCGGCGGCGAGCTTTTCCATTACGAAAGCTTTACTACTGAGCCTCCCTACAAGTTCACGGGCGTAAAGCGCGGCTACTGGAGAACGGCTCCTCAGACGCATGTGCGCGGCGAAATCGGCGGCATTCTCGACGTCTGCGAATACGGTGCTATTAGCTGCTATATCGATCAGCGCACCGACCTTCAGGACGAAGTCGCCGATAAGATTGCTGAGATCTACAATGTCGGTTTTGACTTCTGCTACTTCGACGGCTCCGAAGGCGCTAACCAGCCATACGAAATCTACGTTCCGCTTTCACAGTACCGCGTTTGCCGCAAGTTCAAGAAAATGCCTATCTTCACAGAAGGCGCGGCAAAGGCCCACTTCAGCTGGCACCTTCAGGCAGGCGCAAACGCATTTGATGCGTTCCACCCGGAAATCTTCAAGCCTATGATTGCCAAGTTCCCCTTGGCCGAAGCGCCGAATATGCGCCGCGATTTCACAAGGCTCGACTTCGGCTGGTGGCACATTACGATGCCTGGCTTTAAGTCGCGCAAAACTCCTGAAGGTTCGATTGGCACGCAGCCTGATATGATTGAATACGGCACATCGAAAGCAGCCTCGTGGGATTGCCCTGCAACGCTCATGATCCGCTTCCCCGAAGTGCGCTCGTACGCTCGCTTTGGCGACGTCGCCGAGATTATGCGCCGTTGGGAGCTTGTCCGCTCGAAGAACATGATGACCGACGAATGGCGCGCAAAGCTGCGCGATCCTTCGCGCGAGTTCCACCTCTTCAACAACGGCAATGACAACTTTGAGCTCGTCGAATGGAAGCAGATCCTTATCGGCGGAGCTGAATACGCACACGGCCTTCGTGCGTTCGCCTTTGAGCGCGGCGGAAAGTGCGTTGTAGCTTACTGGCACACTTCGGGCGAAGGGAAATATGAACTCGCCGACGAATCAAAGACTGTAATTGAAGCTGGGAACTTAAAGTACTTCACATCCGACAAGACGCGCGCAGAAGTTGAAAAGGCTTTCAAATCAAGCCGCGTTATTTCAGAGAGAAGAGGTTTCTAATACCTTAACTGCGCGCCATCCGCCCCAAATAAAAAAGCGCCACGGGCGGATGTTGCGCACGACCTTGACGACGCGATCGTGGCGATCTAAAAATGTTGCATCAATGGGATAAGCCATAAACAGCGTATGAATCGCGTTGCAACGCAAAATCAAAAGACCTTCGCCTTTGGGCGGAGGTCTTTTTCCTATTAGCCCACGCAAACGATCAAACATCGTAGAGGCAACAGCTGCATTAACGCCGCAAATAAAAACGCGCTTAATAGCCTTACCCTTCAACATCAAAATTCCTCTTTCCGCCGATTAATATTGCACCTGTCGCGGCGGTGAAAGGCGCAACCAAGACAAGGCCAAAACTGCCAACCAGCGTTTTAACTAACTCAGCTGAAACTATCGTCGAATTAAGGAAATCGACAGGGCTAGTTCCTTGCGCGGCAAAGGCCATTAAAAGCGTAAGATAACCGCCCGAATACGCAAGAAGAAGAGTTGTCGTCATCGTACCTACAACGGCACGCCCAAGGCGTATGCCGCTAACGAAAAGTTCGCGCCGCGACAAGGCAGGGTTTCTCCGCAAAACCTCTTCTATCCCCGCAGAGACATCCATCGCCAGATCCATTACCGCCCCTGACGAAGC
>JAGBXE010000156.1 GCA_017629455.1 Kiritimatiellia bacterium | reverse complement strand
TATTGAAAGTAAAGAGGGTGTTTCAAATATTGCCGACCGTGTTTCTTGGAGAAGAACTGAGAATCTGGAAGTCGCCGTTTCAAATGGTGCTGCCTTAGCAATTTCAGGCCCAATGGCAAAGGGCAAGCTTATAAAGAGTGGTGTTGGTCGCCTAGAACTTTCAGGCGATAACAGCGATTTAGAAGGCGGTTTTGATCTAAGAGAGGGGCTTCTTTCAGTATCTTCAGAAAAGGCCTTGGGGAATGGTACGGCAACTGAAACTATTAACCTTGGTTCGGCTACTTTTGAAGTTGAGGCCGACGCCGGGCCCGTAAAGCTTGCTAATGCTGCCATCTTGTCACCAGAGCCAGCAACAAATGCAACTATATTTAAAATAGAGGGCGATCTTACGATGCCGCTTCCGCTCGGCAATAATGCCGGCGCCGTCATAAAGCGTGGCGCGGGAACGCTTGAATTTATCTGCGATTGGAATGGCAGAAAGAAGGTGAATTGGTCTAGTGGCCATATGCCTAATAGCAATTCTTATGATTATCCGAAAACGCAAGAACCTATAGTATTTGATGATGATCAGGGAATCCCGCCTGAAAATGTTGTGTATGGGTTAATTAACATTGTTGAAGGCGAGCTTGCCATTCGCGCTGATATAGTAGGCTCTAAGGCTGAGTTTACGCCTGCTCAAGTTTTTATAGGGTTCCCGACATCTCAGCGTTCGGAGCGTTCGGTGCAGCCCACGCTCGTTTTAGATAAGATTGATGCCTATTTCGGCGGTACTCATATGGTGTTGGGTACGTCAATAGTAGGCGTTAATGACTGGGTTGTCGAGCCTAAAATTATTGTGACAAATGGCGCTACGCTTGGGGTTAATACATTGCGTCTTGTCGGGGGGGCTTCCGACAATCCGAACTTAAAGCCGCTTCTATACGTAAACGGATCAACTGTCAATGCGTATTACCGCTTTGAGCCAAATCAACAAAGTAATCGTTCCCTTATATCTACGCGTGGCGTATTTGTTGACTCAGCGCTTTGTTCGCCACAGACAGAATTGCGCATGTCGCACTCGATGATATTTACAAATTCAATCGTTCGCCACAAGGTGGATAGCGCTACGCCATTTACAACTTTTCGAATTATTAATAATGCAGAGCGCTACGATTGGCGTTTTTATGCCGGCAGTAAGATTTATTTGAGTACCATTGACATTGGTAATACTGTTGCATGTTCGCGGCAGATCAAATTTGTTTTTGACGATTCAGAATGGGTGCCGCCAGAAGATACATATTTGTTCTCCGAAAAGTTTGAACCAGAAAGTCTTGAAACTACAGTTACTGGAAGGGGGCTTATTCTTTCTCCGCCAGCTGATAAGACATGGGTGTTTGATATTGATCTTTCAGGCGAAGGTGGTTTTGTAAAGCGCGGCGAAGGCAAAGTTATTTTCGAAGGTTCCCTTGCTGGGCATAGCGGTAGGAATATTGCCGAGGAAGGTATACTTGATCTCAATAACTCTACCTGGGTTAATAAATCATTTGGCGGCGGTGATGGCGTTATATTGAACGGGCGTCTTCAAAATCCGAAAATCAGCCTTGATGTGGTCGAAGATGGCGAGTCTTGGACGGCGGCATCTACACCTAATTTCTCTGGTTGCACATTTGAAGGCACGGTTAAAGTTGATTTGGGCCGCACGGCAGAAAATCCTCTTAAATTGCCTTACCGTTCGCTAGTGGTTGCCCGCTACACTGGCGAGGCGCCGAATGTCGGTGCTTGGAGGCTTAGAGGTACAGGCATTAGGCGTACGGGCGGCGTGTTTACCGCTTCTGACGGTGTTGTCAGCGTCGAGGTGGGGCAGGCTTCTTCGCTTGTAACGATTATCAGGTAAGCGCCGCTAACGATCGCAGAGAGTAAGGCGTCTTCGGTTGCGGGTAATTAATCATTAGTGTATAATACATTGGAATGACAAGTAACGATGAATATGTGCTGCAGCTCGTAACTGAGCGCGGCTATGTAACGCCAGAACAGGTGGAGGCGGCGGCTTCCTCGATGAAAGCGTCTAACGAGACGACGCTTGATGTGCTTATTGCTGGCGGGGCGCTTGATGAAGATACTGTTCTTTCGGTAATTGGTGAGCAGTTTGGGCTTAAGTGCTGTCACATTGATGCCGATGCAGTTGATCATGCGGTAGCGAACGTTGTCACTGACGAAATCGCCCGCAAATATGGAGTTGTGCCCGTTGTCGCCGATGACGATTCTGTCGTTGTCGCGCTTTCAGATCCGATGGGCTATGACGCAATTGATTCTTTGCGTTTCGTTCTTGCCGGCAAGGACGTTCAAGCTGTGCTTTGCCCGCAGGCCGAGGTTAAAAGCGCCATGGCCAAGCTTTATGGCGCACCTGGTGAAGCCGATGTTTCCGAACGCGGCGAAGAAGGCGCTGACGATGCTGTTTCCGAGGGTGATGACGGTGCCGTTATCAAATTGGCCAATATGATTATCACGACAGCTATCAAAATGAAAGCTTCTGATATTCACATTGAGCCGATGGAAAAGGAATTTCGCGTCAGGTACCGCATCGACGGCGCGCTGCGTAAGATGGACTCGCCGCCGAAGCGCCTTCAAGGAGCTATTCTTTCGCGTTTCAAGATTATGTCGAAGATGAAAATCTCCGAGAAGCGCACTCCTCAGGACGGCCGAATCCAGATTACTGTTGGCGGGAAGGATCTCGACTTGCGTGTTTCGTCCGTGCCGACGAATCATGGCGAATCGATTGTCATGCGTATTCTTGACAAGTCGAATCTTTCGCTTGGTCTGCCGCAGCTGGGCTTTCTTACCGACGACCAGACAACGTTTGAACGCCTTATTAAGCTCCCTGACGGCGTGGTTCTCGTCACAGGGCCTACAGGTTCAGGTAAGACAACAACGCTTTACGCTTGCTTAGGCCAGATTAATACGCCAGATAAAAAGCTTATTACGGTTGAAGACCCTGTCGAATACCAGATGAGCGGTATTAATCAGGTGCAGGTGAATAAAGATGTCGGGCTCGACTTCTCGTCTGCTTTGCGCTCGATTCTTCGTCAGGCTCCTAACATTGTCATGATCGGCGAAATTCGTGACGCAGAAACTGCCGATATTGCGATGGAAGCAGCTCTTACAGGTCACCTTGTGTTCTCGACATTGCATACCAACGATGCTCCCTCTGCCGTTACGCGTCTACTTGATATTGGCGTTAAGCCGTTTCTTGTTGCTTCCGCGTTACGCGCGGCGATGGCGCAGCGTCTTGTTAGGGCTATTTGCGAGAAGTGCCGCGAGCCGCACACGCCGACAGAGCGCGAGATAAAGATGCTCAAGGGCTTGGCTGCTGGCTCGAATGCGCGAATTCCCGATAAGATGTTTATCGGCGGCGGGTGTGAGGCTTGTCATCGCACGGGTTACAAGGGTCGAAAGGGCATCTTCGAAATATTCAAGGTCGACGATACGATTCAGCGCCTTATTTTCGACCATGCTCCTGCAACGCTCTTAAGGCAGCGCGCTCGCGAAATGGGTATGCGTACTTTGCGCGAGGACGGGCTACTTAAGGTTACGTCCGGAATGACCTCTCTTTCTGAAGTGTTGCGCGTGACGATGGGCGACGCTGACTAAGATTAAAGGTATCATCTTAATGAAGGTTATCAAGAAAATCTGTGCATGGGCCATGAGGTCGGTGCGCGGTTTTCTTGATAATGATTGCCCGTTACATGCTGCAGGGCTTACGTATTTTACGCTCCTTGCGCTTGT
>JAGBXE010000155.1 GCA_017629455.1 Kiritimatiellia bacterium | reverse complement strand
GCCATCAGAAGCGAATCACGGAACATTCTCTGGCAGCGGTTATCTTCATCGGAACGCTGCCTAACTTCCGTAAGCCAGAACTTCTTCCCCTTAAGAAGCTCAGGATACATGTTCACATAATAGCGGAAACGCTCAATGCCGTAATACGAACAGCTGTAAGGCTCTTCTGCTCCATATGCGTGCCAGATGATGTGAGAGATTTTATTAAGCCTATTTGACGCTGCCATAGCAAGCATAAAGCGCGTTGAAAACTGATTGTAGTCAGCAGCGGAAAAATACGTATTGCGGTAAAGCGCTTTATCCTTCGACTCAAGGCGCGCTCTCATGTGCGAAAGGTCGGGATTTAACTCAAAGAGCTCTCCAATATTCATGCCGAGCGGAAGATTAGGCCAGATTTTTGAAGCACGATCGATAAAATCACACCACAGCGGAGCGAGCTGCTCGTACTTAGGATTACCGTACGTCTCATTGCCCATCTCAAAACCTGCAACGCAACTTTTATATTTGTTATCTACAATCCACTTTACTATTTCCACATTCTGATCTATAGCGTCTTTATTCCACGCTTCAAGACAGATGAAAACTTTAATTCCGTTCTCTTTATAAAAATCAAATGCCGCTTTCGGATTGCTCGGGCGCTTAGTCTTCGCTGGAGGCTTGCGCGAAAACCAACTGTTCATACATTGAAGGCGCAAAAGATTCGCGCCCGCCTCCTTCAAAATCCGCGACGTTTCGACTTTATTCGAGACAAACCAATAATCATCGCTTGCGACGCTCCAAACGCTTTCAAGGGCAGCATTAAAACCTATCCCCTGATTACAGTTGCTTTTACGCATATCCTTCATCGGCTTCGACGCAGAAGGGTCGAAATCAATCGTAAATTCGGCGAACGCGCCTGCGCATAAAAAAAGCGCAAAACCAAGCACAAACGATTTCATTTTTGTTTCCTATCTTTTTTATTGTTAAATCAATTGCTGTCAAAGAGAACGGAAGGAATAAAGCACGAGGCGAGAGCATGGTCGCGAATAGACCTTACGCTCACATTTATGTCTCTGCCACGGAAAGTCTTGAACGCTTCAAGCCAAGCTCCTTCAAGCCTTATCGTAAGTTCGCCTGAATCTGCCTGAAAACTAGTTACATTCAATTCCTTGGGCGAATAGCGAATACCTGTTCCCAACGCCTTTGAAACAGCTTCTTTCGCACACCAGAATTTGATAATCGTATGAGCGGCATTTGCGGCAGAGGCGGCAGTTTCAAGCTCGTCATGTGTAAAGACACCTTCCGCAAATTCCTCCGAAAGATTGCGCGAGAGCGACTCGACATCGACACCTACTCGGGCGTTGGCGGCAGCAACGGCAACTACGAACTGCGATGTATGGGCAATTGCGATATCGAGCCTTGCCGTGAGAAACGCGCTCCAATCGCCAAGCGCATGAGGCTTACCTGAGTCGTCGGCCCATATCTGCACGTCGGCACTAGCCCAGCGCGCCTGACTGAAATCTTTCAGGAACCGGCGGACCGCCTCTTTCGCGGCAATGCGTCCGAAGAGCCATTCGGTACGCCGCGAGACGGACCCTGTCATCGTCTGAAAATCCTTTCGCTCCGAAGCGTTAAGGACAATCCTCGAAATCATGCGAAGCCAAAGCTCTTCATTGCGCTCAAAGAGTTGATACGGAACGTCTGTGACAAACGCAGAAGAAACATCTGTAGATGGCGAACCTAAGACATCTGGAGTAAAGGCAGATGAAAGGTACGTGTTGGCGGGCTGAAGAACGATATCGTTATATTGACGAGGAATACGCTCAATCAATTCCTCCCACCCTTCGAGAAGCGCGAACTGTTTGCCGTTGCCGTCAGTGACAGTAATGTCGCAAAGCTGACTTTTCGGAGTAACTCCAGTAAGACGTAAATAGCAATTGACCGACGAACCTTCCTTCGGGATATTGTCTGAAAACGACAGCGAGCGGAATCGGAACGGGAATGAAAACGCTCCGGCAATGCGCTCGTGGCTGCGCCAAAGAGCAAAGCCGCTTACCACAACTTGAAAGAGAAGCGGATTTACGACCCAGAGAGGAAAGCGCGTAAACGAAACGCTTCCTGCAAGGAGTGGAACGGTAACTTCGTAATCAATGCCCGACTCACTCCACGCCGAAACGAAATCGATACAGCGAAGACGCTTGCCACAGCTCAGGCGCTGCGGATAGATGTCTCTTCCCGTCCAATGGACAGAACGAGGCCTTGAAAGCGGAAGTTGCGCCGCTGGGCGCGGAGGCGGCGGCACATCGGAAAGAACAACGACAGCCTCCATCACAGGCCAGGTAAACGTCGAATTTTCCGCGTCATCGCGTATCTGGACTTTAACTGCTATTTCCGAAGGGTCGCTTGAGACGATTCGCTCGGCCCCGATAAAGAGCTTCATCGCTCCTTGCTTGAACGAAACCATCCTACGGCATGCAAAATCTTCTATGCGGCGAATGGACCTATTGGGCACGACAAGCCCAGCAGTCTCAGCCATAATCTCTGCGCCAAGAGGAAGAGTTAAGAGCATCAGGCCCTTCAAGTTCGGATCGGAATAGCTCAACTGGCTTGTTCCAAGCGCGAAATCTCCGATGAAAGGCATTTCGGATAGCTTAAACTCTTTCGTTATTAGAACAGACACTCCAGGGCTAGCATCAATCGTGTCGGCATCGGAGACTAAAGGATTCATAGCTCCGAAATCAAATCTGCGCTGCCTGCGAGCCTGCTGCGCAATCACAGCGGCACGCCGCGCAGCCTTCGCTCCCCTTCCGTTTGGCTCACCCATCGCATACGTATTGGCGAGAGCCGCACCGTCGGCAATAAGAGTCAAACGCGGCAGAGCGCGAGAAAGACGCATTTCAGACGCTTTTCTCACTTCGAAAGAAATTGCGGCGTCAAAATCGATTTTGCGCGCACCACGCCTTACGTAAAGGCGCGAAATATCGACATTAACCCCGAGCGAAGCGAGCTGGCCTATGGCGTGTCGCACTTGCAGTGTGCTGCTTCTATGGATCGAATCAAGCGCAATTGAGGCGTGTTCTTCACCGCGAAGAGTATCGGCAATTGATGCCGACATTAAAGAACGCGGACCTACTTCAAGAAAAACTCTGTATCCGTCAGCGTACATTCTGCGAATCGTTTGCGCGAACATAACGCTTTTGGCCCAACGCT
>JAGBXE010000154.1 GCA_017629455.1 Kiritimatiellia bacterium | reverse complement strand
GTGAGAAAAGTGTTCGTACGCAATCGGGCGACTGGGAGGTGACTCTTAGTGCCGCGCTTCGTACAGCATGGCCGAAAGGTACAGGTGTTCGTCTACAGCCAGGAGGGCCGGCGTATCTTTTTTCAACTTCTTCTTCACGCGATGGCGCATGGCAGATATTGAAAGGAGAGTTTTCCCTAACAGGCGCAGAGTCTGTACGGGGATTGTGGCGCGGCACAGCGTTTATTCGCCCAGTCATTTACGGCCCAATTGGTAAGCCGATTTCTATAGCATTGCGCGATGTTCGTTTGGAGGAAATTCCTGAGAACTATGGCGCAAATGCAACTAAGGCGCAAGAGCGCTTTGGAACGCTTTCTTCACCGCCAGATTATCGCGCTCGCTCATTAAACCCTGTTAAATTCCGCGCAGCGCCTGATCATGCGCCGATAAAGCTTATTTCCGAAGGACGCTTGCGTTTTGCAATAGTAGCAGCACGAGAAGAGGAAAAGGCGTTTCGTAGCCCCGATGGTCAGCCGCTTCATCCGGGGCAGCGTTCGGTTGAACAGGCAGTTCGCGTCTTTTGCGAGGGTTTTGCCTAGTATTGTGGCCGTACGCCCGTTGTCCTTGAACCAAACGATCCCTCTATTGAGCGTTGGCCTTATTGGATTTTAGTTGGTCGAAGCTCGCTTACCGATCGCCTTGGCATTGATCCTGTTCAGATGCCGCGCGAGGGCTTTGAGATACGCACATTCCCGCGCGGTATTGCTATAGTTGGTATGGACGGCTTTCGTATTCCCGGCCAGTACGATTTCTACGATTTCCATTCGCGTCGCATGAATTGCAACGGTTCTTTATGGGGCGCTTGGGATTTCCGTGAACGCTTTCTTGACCAACGCCATTATTACCAGCGCGAAGGCGAGGTGATTCCACGTCTTGCGCGCGAATTTGAAGTGCCGCCAGTTTCTTACTCTGACGCGCCGCAATATTGGTGCCGCGGCTACCATCTTAACCACGGGGCATTTCGAGCGGGCAATTCTTCGCGCTTCTTCGGCGGAGAGTCGCCGCATCCGTTCGACCTAATTAAGGCTTATCCATCGCGCACAAACGATTTGTTTATGACAGACGCAAAAGGTAAGCTCCAGTGTGATCCTAGCGTTTATGGCAAGAATATGTTCGATGTCTCTAACCCCGTTTTTGCCGAAACGCTTGCCGAATCTTTTGCGCGCTATTTTGAGACAAAGGGCGCATGGAATCCTTTGTGGGGGGAAACGTTCATTCCTAATTCAGAGTGGTGCTGGTTTGGCCAATGCGATAGGAGCGGACGCATCGAAAACGAACGCACGCGCGATTTAATTGAATATAACGTTGGCAAAAACGATGTTCTTACTGCGACAAATTACCCAGCTTCCGCAACGATGTCGAGCGTCTATGCCGAGTTTTTCGACCGCTTTGGCAGGTTAATGGAAAAAGCTGCGCCCGGGCGTAAGATTTCATGCGAGGTATATTCCGATTATCTCTATCCGCCAACCAAGTGGACGCGTAAATTCCCTGAAAATATTCGCATTATGGTCTGTTACGGCACGCCTCCGCTTGTCGTCAATAAATCATATCGCGATGCGTACCGTATGGTTTATGAGGGTTGGGGTAAGCTTTCTGCCGACAAGGTTGTGCCGTATATCTATTCGGCAGGCTGGAGTTTTGGTGCAGGTATTCAGCTCTCTCTTCAAGGCTGGTACATGGGTGAATATCTGCGCACATTTGCTGATGTCATCGATAACCGCAATGCTTACGCGTGTCTGTGTGGCTGGACG
>JAGBXE010000153.1 GCA_017629455.1 Kiritimatiellia bacterium | reverse complement strand
TATCGAGCGGATCACCCTTGTCGATTGCCGGCGAAAGCACCCCTTCTTCCGCTTGCAATTCCTCTCCGGCGTTGTTAAAGTAGCCAGATTCGGAAAGTACGTGAGCATCGAAGTTCTGCATCATCCAGTCAGGCTTCTTAGCAGGATTAAAGTACATAATCTTCGCTATCGAACCGTCAAAGTTATAAACAAGATTGGTAACTGATAAAACCGGCGTCACAAAAAGCGCGTCTCCATAGAGCACTCCTTCGCCTAACTCACGCGTTCCGCCAGCCTCGCATGCAGTGGCGACATCTGTGGAACGAAGCGCACCGTCCTGAGAAAGAAGCGTGTACGAGACATAACACGAAGCGCCTTTGCGGACATTGATGTCAACCGACTTGTCAGACGCATTCGCGCCTATCATATTTCCACCGAACACGCAGTTTTTGACATTTACCGAACCAGCGGTAACGGTAAGGCCTGCCGCGCAGTACTTGCCGTCGCAGAGGTTGTAGGCGAATGTGCAATTTTCAATATCCACCGTATAAGCGGCATTTCCGAGTGAAACTACTAAAGCACCGCCCTGATCCGTTACAGGCGTTCCGTTGGAAGACCAGTTTCTAGTGTCCTGGTTCGCCGCGAAAAGACAGTTCTTCAGAGTCGAGCCGTTAGCAGAGCCTGCAAGTACTACATTTCCTCCGCCGCTATCGCTATTATGAATCACACGGTTACCGCAGAATCGAGAGTAACTGATATGCGTTGGAACGGTAGAGTAAATCGCGCCACCAGAGAATGGATGCGCCCTCGGATTGCCTGAATGGTCGGTAGAAGGTGTGACGGAAGGATGGCCGTTTCCGTTAAAGCGGCAGTCCACTACCGTAAGCGATGCGCCAGAATCGATGTAAATGCCAGAGCCATTACCCCTTCCAGTAGAGCTATCGTAGAGTTCATTAATGAGCATGTTGCCCATAAAGAGCGAGTTTGTTACGAATACGTGCGCACCTGATGCCGATGTAATCTGTATACCCTTGCCGTTAGCTTTATTATAAGTTCCGTGCTGGCCGTTCGTAAGGAAGGTGCAGTTGATTACGGAGAGGTCTCCACCTCCCGTCTTATTAATACCGCGGTCGTATGCGTTGTAGAGAACGAGTCTGTCAACCTCAGCAGAAATTCCCACCGTGTTATTGATAATGATTGGGTTATACTGATTATTGCCGTCAATCACGGAAACAGTGTTGGCAGGACGCTCATCAGGCGTATTCTCAGCCGCCGAAAAACCGCCGCGAATGGCAAGGCTGCGCGAAGGAGCGAAGGAGCAAGACCCTGCTGTAAGACGCCAGTCTCCGGATATCCAGATTTCCTTCGTTTTTGAATCAACCGCCGCTACGGCAGCAGCGAGGTCTGTAAACGCGTCACGCCAGCTTGATCCGTCATTGGCGCCTGGAGCATCGGCCCAGACGTGAATAACGCCCTCGCCACCACCTTTACCCCACCACGAAGGCATCTCACCAGTCACAGTTATGGCGGTATCGTTAGTCAGCACATGGTCTCCTGATGTGACAAGCACTCTCACATAGAGCGTACTGCCCTTCACGTACGGCTCCACATCCTGAAGATAAGAGAAATGTTCTCCGCCGCGGATAGGCAAAGCAGTCGACTTGAACGAAGCATCATCAAAGCCATTCGTCCCGCAAAGCACATTTACGATGGCAGCATAGTCAAGCTGCGCCGCCTTAAGATCAAAATCAACCTTGGGGAACGAAGTGTTGTCGGGGAATGTGACAGTGATTAGA
This sequence comes from Kiritimatiellia bacterium, assembly GCA_017629455.1. The sequence goes on along the minus strand of JAGBXE010000153.1, from coordinate 2,729 downwards.
TTGTCTACGATTTCCGGCTCAACTGTGTACGTACGCGAAGCTTCCGCCGTATTGCCGTAAGCTCCAAGATTGATAAAGCCTCCGTTGGGATGCGGCTCTATCGAGAAGTCGTCTGCTGGGTCGCCAGCGTCAATGGCGGGCGAAACAATATCACCTCCCGTGTGCAATACACCATCATTATCTAAATAACCGGCGACAGTTACAAGGTGAACATCGCCCGTGGCAGCGATTTTTTCCATACCGGCATCATAAGCCATACCAGGAACGGTGGAACTGCGCACCGTAAGATTAAGCGTATCTCCAGAGACAAACAAGGGATTATCTACCATGCAGCTTTCGTCAATGGTAACGGAGCCCGAACCCTTCACAGCTTCCTCTATGTCGATATCAAACATCGAGTATGAAAGATTTATAACACCATTGCCTGCTGTATGCATGTACTTGCCGTAGTCGCCGGCATTTGAAGCGGCAGCGCGGCGAACTCCTCCGTAGAAAATTGAGTTTTTAACATTTACCGTTCCGACATGCGCGCACAAATCGGTCGGAACAATATTGCCCGAGGCAAGGTTCCAGGCGAAGGTGCAGTTCTCTACCGATATCTCACGCACCTTCTGATCGAGGTTGACGACGACTGCGCCGCCGATAGTACCGGCATCGCCTGCAGTGCCAGTACGCGTGACAGACTCATTGCCTACAAACGCACAATTGGCGATACGGCTGCCGCCGCAGACGCCCTTGAGGTAGATTATGCCGCCAGGATTTTCTGTCTTATAGTTGCAGGCGCGGTTACCGGCAAAGCGGCAGCCAGTAATGGTAACAGGCGTGTCGACTGCAAAAAGAGCAGTTCCTACAGGTCTTACATTCGATGTACCAGTAGAGGCGAGCGAGAACGGAGCACCGTTGGTAAGGAAGAGCGAATCTTCCACCGTTACCGATTTCTGTGATACGTTCACATATATGCACGCGCCGTCGAGCTGGGCGTTGGAGTTAAAGCGCCGGCCGTTGCCCTCAAAGCGGCATCGACGAATAACGAGATTCGCTGCGGGATGTCCAGAACGGGTGAAGTGGACGGCAGCCCCGCTAATGGCAGTTGCGTCAGCAGCTCCGTTATTGTAAAAACCACAGTCAACAAATTCAAGATCGCCCCTTGAATCGCCGCGATAGAAAGCGCGAGAGAAGCCATTCCTGAAATCCACACGCTCAACGGTGAGTTTACCCTGGTTAAGCAAGTAGAAGCATGTAAAGCGCATATTGCCGTCAATAGTCGAGGTGGCACCCTCTACACGCTCATCGGCAGAGTCCTCAACGCCTGTAAAGCCGCCTCTGATTATAGCGGGATTGCCGTTACGGAAATAGTCGGGAGCGACAGTATGAGAAATCGTCCCAGCGAACCATATTTCGTTGCGGGTAGATGTGAGAGCGGAATACGCACGGTTGAAGTCTGGGAAGGCGTCCGCCCAGCTCGTGCCGCGAGGATTGATCGCTGTTGAACCTGCGCGGACGTGAACGACCTTGTTAGAATCGCCACCATGGCCATACCACGGAGGAACCTCGCCCGCCGCATTAACATTCAAGGACTTAACAACATCAGCCTGTCCAGGGGCGGAAACAACGACGCGCACGGTAAGTTCAGTGCCAGGCGTGAAAGCGACTGGACAGTCAATATTAACTTCGCCCCCTATCTGAAGGCCCGAGAATTCCTTCGACCAGCTCTTGCCATCTCCTGAAATTTCGACTCTCGCCGTGGCATTGTATGGCGTTCCATCACCGCCTATTTTAAAGGTAACAGAAGGCCCTGCCGATTCTGGAGAGAAGGAAACTTGAACATCGCCGTCGATTGTCGGCACACCGAGAATTGACTGCGCGGCCTCCGATGTTGTACCGTAAAAACCAAGGTTGGCGATACCGCCGTTAGGTTCGCCCTCCTCACCGACAGGCCACGAAGAAATTGAGCCGTCAATAGCAGGCGAATACTTCGTAGCGTCAGTTACGACACGAGCATCAATGAGTGCCGCTGTAGTAGTACTCTTATAATAAATTTTAGTACAATCCGAGGATGCTCGCGGAATACTGAATTTAGTTGGCTCATATACGAGATTTTTAACCTCATCAGGCTTAGTTACGAAATTTGGATCTCCTACGATAATATGGTCTCCAAGCGTAATCGTCGCTCCAGAATATGTCTTGAGATAAAGGGTGGAAAGCCCTCCGAAAAGCGTGTAGTCAATATCCGCACTGCCACCGTGAATATAAACATCAGCGGCTGCGCGATTCTCTGAGGATATGGCGTTGCCCCAAAAGATTGAGTTTCTTACCTTTACATTGGCGCGGATGACGTTGAGGCCCGCTGCAGAACAAAATTCGAAGTTTCCGCTTTCTGAGCGTTCCTTCGAGCCTTGCAGATTGTATGCGAAAGTACAATGGTCGAGATCCACCGTATCATTGGCCGATGGTAGATTGATATACAGAGCACCGGAATTGCCGCCATTACCGAAGCCGTTGTAATGACGGTTACAGTTAGCAACCCACAAACAATTCGTGAACGCGCTGCCGCCGCAATCATTGACAAGGCATAATGTACCACCGTTCGCAGGATGCGAAAGCTGGTTGGCTACTATGCGAGTATTGCGCATCGTAAGCGGCGCATTGTCGACATAAAGCGCTGAGCCGCGCGCCGAGCGCCAATCCCGCACCCAACCATTTGTAACGAAAAGGCAGTTATCAATGTA
>JAGBXE010000014.1 GCA_017629455.1 Kiritimatiellia bacterium | reverse complement strand
GGGGAAGGGAATAGGGAATAGTGAAGAGGGAAGAGGGAAGAGGTTATTGGCAGAACAAAAGGCCGGCCGCTCCCGAAAGGAATATTAGCGACATTGCCCCGAGACGCTTTAAGAGCATCGACACAAGAACAAACGCCGTTATCGCCGCTAACGAAAAACCAAACGACCCATCACTTTTAAAAAGGCCCATCTCGGCAAACGACTTCAGCGCTACGAGCATAAGAGCTACCGAAGCTGGGCGCGCGCCGCGTAAAATGCCGCGCACAAATCTATTCGCCCCAAAACGCTCAACAGAACTAAATGCGATAAACGCCAAAATTGCGCCAGGCAAAAGCAGCGCGATGGAAGCTAAAATCCCCCCTCCTACGCCTGCAATCTGATATCCAAAATACGTAGCTCCATTTACACCGATCGGACCCGGCGTCATTTGCGTAAGCGACATCACATTCGAAAACTCTTCGACGGAGATATTTAAGAATGCCGCTTTCGGCCCTACAAAATCTTCTATGTACATCGGCACTAGCACGAAGCCGCCTCCAAATGCGAGCGAGCCATATTTAAGAAAAAGTGCAAGCGGCAAAAGTGATGAACAGAACTTAATACTCTTGTTTTCACCTGAAGCGCCCTGCCCGGTAAGGTAAGTTGATATTATTCCAACTACCATCGCCGACAAAATAACAGCAAGAACGCTCGCGCCCATAACTAGCGCAAAAAGCGAAGCGCACATAAGTGCATACGAAAAGGTATCGACAAACGTGCGCTTCCACCCACGCACAATGGTGGCAGCTACTATTCCGGTAAGGCCTGCGCGCAAACCAGAAAATGCCGCCTTTAACAATGGGTGGTCGACACTTAAATGGTCGTAGCCAGCTGCAATAAAAGAAAAAATTATAATCGAAGGAAGCGCTACAGCTATTATCCCAATCAAAGCTCCTTTAAGCCCTGCTACGCGCCTACCGACAAATACTGCAATATGCGCGGCAATTATCCCGGGCACCATTTGGAAAAGCGGAAGGCTCTCGACTATCTCGCCTTCCTTCGTGATGCCGCGCTTTGCAAAAACCTCATCGGCAACTGAAAGTATCGCATAGCCGCCGCCCACTACGAAAAGAGCGATGCTAAACAAATCCCAAAAGAGAAGTGCTATACGGCGCATCTTTCTTTTAGGCGCGGTATTCCGCACAACTGTCGGCTGTCTCCCAGACGCGCACGGCCGAAAGACCGGCAACGAGAGGCTTTAATTCGCCGAAGAAATACCGAGCAAGATTTTCGGCAGTCGACCTAAAAGGAATTGGCATCGTGCGCATACCATTACGTTCTACTACTGCGGCTATCTCGCATTCACCGGGAGATTCAGTATTGTAGATAAAGGCATGGTCAAAGCGCGAACAGATAATGTCGCTAGCGATACGCTTTAAATCTTTAAAATCAATTACCATGTCGCCAGGCGCATCATCGGCCTGCGAAACGGCAACGTCGACGCGATACGTGTGGCCATGCAGATTTTTGCACAGCCCATTATGATTCGTCAGAACGTGCGCCGCGTCAAAACGAACGGTTTTAGTCGCGGTGATCATTGCTTAAACTTAATCGGCCGGCTTAATGGCCGGCCGACGAATTAAATTAGTTTTTGTACGTAACAACGCCCTTGCCGACGCGGCAAACACCGATTACGGAGAAGGGCTGGCGATTGGCGCGGAGAATACCCATCGCACGGTTAAGATCGCGCTTGGCGATAATGACCACGTAACCAATGCCCATATTGAAGACGCGGTACATTTCATCGCGATCGACGCGGCCGCGATTTTGGATGTACTTGAAAATCGTCGGAACTTCCCACGAAGCGCGGTCGATTTCGGCGTTCACGCACTTAGGCAGAACGCGCGGAATATTATCGACAAAACCACCGCCTGTAATGTGCGCCATGCCGTTAATTTTGATCTTGGCCATAAGCGCGGAAACAGGCTTAAGGAAGCTGCGGTGAACGGCTAAAAGCGCATCACCAAATGTCTGATCGGTGCCTGGGAGCTTATCCATCCAGCTGTGCTGGCAGACATCGAAAAGAACCTTGCGGGCAAGAGAAAAGCCGTTCGTCTGAAGGCCGCCCGAAGGGAAACCGATAATAACATCGCCGGCGCGGATCGACTTGCCGGTGATGATCTTGGACTTCTGAACGCTGCCGACGATAGTACCGACAAGGTCATATTCGCCGACAGGATAAATGCCGGGCATCTCCGCCGTTTCGCCGCCAAGAAGAGCCATGTGGTTCTCCTTGCAAGCTTTGCAAAGACCGGAGACGACCGACTTAAACACAGCGGGATCAACCTTTGCCGTGCCGACGTAATCCATGAAGAACAAGGGCTTTGCACCCTGAACGAGAATGTCGTTGACGCAATGGTTGACGATGTCCTGCCCGACCGTGTCGTGCTTGTTCATCATCGCCGCCACCTTCAGCTTCGTGCCGACGCCGTCGGCAGAGGCGACGAGAACTTGATCGCGGCCAGCAGGGGCCTTGAACAGCCCGCCGAATGAGCCAATACCCCCAAGAACGTTCGCCGTCTTGGTTGCGGCTACCATCTGCTTGATGGAACCGACAGCCTCCATCTTGACGTCGATGTTGACGCCCGCCTGGGCGTACGCGGATTTCTTAGTAGGCTTGGTTGCTTCGGCGCTCATAGCTGTTCTCCCCTGACGGATGTTCGGTGATTAGAGTTTACCCTTGGAACCGAGCACCTTCTCGATCTTGTGGATGTACATCTTCTTCATGCTCTCGCGGGCAGGAGTGAGGTACTGGCGCGGATCGAAGTGGCCGGGGTTCTCGGCGAAGTGCTTGCGGATGGCCGCAGTCATCGCCAGACGCGAGTCGCTGTCGATGTTGATCTTGCAGACCGCGCTCTTGGCGGCCTTGCGAAGCTGCGCTTCGGGAATACCGACCGCGTCGGGAAGCTTGCCGCCGAACTTGTTGATCGTGTCGACTTCGTCCTGCGGAACGCTCGAAGAACCGTGAAGAACGATCGGGAAGCCGGGAAGCTTCTTCTCGATAGCCTTGAGGATGTCGAAAGCGAGCGGCGGAGGAACGAGCTTGCCGGTCTTCTTGTCGACCGTGCACTGCTCACGCGTGAACTTGTACGCGCCGTGGCTGGTGCCGATGGAGATGGCGAGAGAGTCGCAACCGGTCTTCTCGGCGAACTCGATCACCTCTTCAGGCTTCGTGTAGTGGGACTCTGCGGAGGAGACTTCGTCCTCAACGCCAGCGAGAACTCCGAGCTCGGCCTCAACCGTCACGTCATGCTTGTGGGCGTACGCAACGACCTTCTTCGTGAGCTTGATGTTCTCCTTGAAAGGAAGGTGGGAACCGTCGATCATGACGCTCGAGAAACCGCTGTCGATGCAGCTCTTGCAGGTTTCGTAGCTGTCGCCGTGGTCGAGGTGAAGAACGATCTGGGGCTTCTTACAGCCGAGTTCCTTGGCGTATTCAACCGCACCCTGAGCCATGTAGCGGAGAATCGTGGGGTTCGCATACTTGCGGGCGCCCTTGGAGACCTGCATGATGACGGGAGACTTCGTCTCGACCGCCGCCTGAACGATGGCCTGCATCTGCTCCATCGTGTTGAAGTTGAAGGCCGGAATAGCATATCCGCCCTTGACCGCCTTCACGAACATCTGCTTGGTGTTCACGAGTCCGAGTTTCTTGTAGCTGACCATCTTTATTATTTCCTTTTTCCCTGATGGGTAATGAAAAACTGGTGCATATTATACAGGCTAACATTTATTTTTTCAAGTAGCCTGTGCTTTTTGGCGATTCCGAGGGCGAGTTCGATCACGGATTCTTCGGTTTAGGGATTGTAAGCGCGAAGGCACTGTTGGCAAGTGCAAGTGCTGCTGCAGATGCAAAAAGGACGCCTGCGCCATACCGATCGAACACCCAACCGCCAAAAACTGCATAAAACACCGTTATGACATGGTTTACCGAGATACCCGATGACAGGGTGGCTGTCAATTCCTCCTGGGAATCGGACAGCGTGCGGGCATAAAGGTTGGTTGCAATAGACGCATTCGACAGGATTGCATCCACAATGTAGTTCACGCACGCAACCGTTACCGCGATCTTCGGCGGGAAGATGTCTTTCGCAAACCCGTATAGGACGCACACTACGCTAAGAACGACTGTATCCCAGATCATCACGTTGCGATAGCCCCAGCGATCCGTCAGCCGGCCAATGAGCCGTCCGCCCCAAAGGGCTGTCAGGAAAGCACTCACCCCAAAGAGGAGCGCTATATCCTTCGTGTCCATTCCGTAAAGTTTGATAAGCACAAACGGTCCAAACGTAAAAAACACCTGTTTGCGGGCGCCATAGAAAAGTTCAAGCGCATAAAACTTCGAATATTTCCGGCGAAAATAGAACGAAGGGCGAGGACGCCCCTGTACGCCAGGCTCACCCATACGCCCTCCAAGAAATACGCTCAGCGCAAGAAGCAGCATCACACAGCACCAGACGGTATTGTACAGGATACGCTGTCCACAGTCGCCGAGGCAGCGCGTACCTACAAAGAAAATAGCCGCAACCACAAGACTGCCGATAACCGTACCGGCGTTTATCGCACTCGTGACTATACCGAGCGATTCGCCGCTTTTTCCCTCCCGAGCAATAGAAAGCGCAAGCGACTGGCGTACAGGCATGACAAGATGTTCACCGAGCGCCCATATCGTGATGAAGACAACCGCGCCCATCCATGGGACCGGCACCATGAGAAGTCCGG
>JAGBXE010000152.1 GCA_017629455.1 Kiritimatiellia bacterium | reverse complement strand
TCAGCAACAACTTCACCTTCCTTTGCGTCCTCATACGTTGCGTACGCAGCACGCAGACGGTTCATCTGATCTTTAACAAGGCTGTCTTCGATCTTCGTGTCCTTGAACTCAATCTTAAGGCCCTTGTAAGTCGGAATCTTGAAAGTGGGCTTAACGTCGACTGTTACGCTAAACGAGCCGCCCTCGGCGCCGTAAGTAACGTCGGTAACGTCCATAATCGCCAAAGCTTCAATCTTCTCAGCTTCAACTGCCGCCTTGTAATTGCGCTGAACAAGAGCGTTCTGAATCTCGCTCTTAAGGCCAGATGCGAAATCCTTGCGGATAATTTCAAGCGGCACTTTACCCTTGCGGAAACCAGGGATCTGAACCTCGCGCATGAACGCTTTTTCAACGTCCTTAATAACCTTGACCGTCTCCTCTGCATCGAGCGTGACGTCTAACTTAACCTGACAATTTTCCAACGACTTGCTGCTAGTCTTCATCTGCAAAAATCTCCCGTTTTTGAAAGTTTGTGTAGTTTACCAAAAAACCCTTGTTTGCGTCCATTCTCCACTGCCGGATGAGTGGGCGCTTATTTCTCAAATCTAACCGTCGCAGCACGACCGTGCGCATCAAGCCCTTCAACCTCGGCAAATGCCTCGATTGTCGAGCGCGTTTCGGCAAGATCGCCCTTTGTGAACGCCACAAAGCTGTGGCGACGACGGAAATCATCGGGGGAAAGCCCGTTAAACATATTTGCCGCCCCTCCTGTAGGAAGGACGTGGCTCGGGCCCGCGACAAAATCACCAGCAGATTCAGGCGTCCAAGGGCCGACAAACACCGCCCCTGCAGACCTTACACCCTTAAGAAGGCGCTTAGCGTCTTTAGTCATTATCTCGAAATGCTCAGGAGCAAAACGATTGACTACCTCAAGCCCCGAAACAGTGTCGGCGGCAACGACGATAAGAATCCCGTCGCGGTCGATTATGCGCTCAATCAAATTGCGGCGCGAAAGCGACTTAGTTTGGCGAAGAACCTCATCGCGGATTGCTTGCGCCTGCTCATGGCTTGTGCAGACACAAAGCGATTTTTCCCACCCGCTTCCGTGCTCGGCCTGCGAAAGAAGATCGGCGGCAATCCACCTGACATCAACGCTGCCGTCGGTTAAGACTGCAATTTCACTCGGGCCTGCCACCTGATCGATAGCGACATAACCGTAAACCTGGCGCTTAGCGGCCGTAACATAAGCATTGCCAGGGCCAGCTATTTTCTGAACCTTGCGGCACGTCTTCGTGCCGAAGGCCATCATGCCGACAGCCTGAATGCCGCCCACGCGATAAATTTCAGTAGCACCCGCAAGCTTAAGAGCGTAAAGGAGAACAGGATTTACGCGTCCGTCGCGCCCTGCTGGCGTACACGCTACAATTTCCTTTACACCTGCCGCTTTAGCAAGGGTGACGGTCATCACGGCCGTAGACGCTAAAGGCGCAGTACCGCCAGGAATATAAACGCCAACGCGATCCATCGGAGAGAAAAACTCACCTGCCGAACCGCCGCGCGGAGTTTTCATGCTCCACGCAGCCCTAAGCGAAGCCTTAGAAAACTTAAGGACGCGGCGATGAGCATCGGCTACGGCGCGCAAAGTTGCACGCGGTATACCGTCGGTACTGCAATCAGCAAGCGAAACCTTAAGCTCCGATGCCTTTGCTGCCTTAAAGCCTTCATATTTCGCGACCGCCGAAATCACGGCAGCATCGCCGCCGCGCTTTATCTCTGCAAGAACTTCGGCAGCTGCCTTCTCGGCCTCTTCAGGAAACGCCGGGCGCGCATTAAACTTTGCTACGCGAGCGTCACCCGCCTCAACAATGCGAATCATAATCCCTCCAGCCTAACACGCTTGAGCAATGCGCCATTAAGCTCCTGGTTGCTTGCCGCCGTCGCCCAACATGCACTTAACGACACACTCTGCCGCAGGCAAACCCTTCTCGTCGGGCTGGCCGTTCAAATAACCCTTGAAGCGATACACCCCAAGCGGAACGCGCTCGCGCATTGCCTCAACTACTGTAACGAGCTTGTCGCCCGGGCGGAACGAATGCCTGAAACGGGCCTCGTCAACCGCAGCAAGCGCAAACGTAGCGCGAGGGCCAAGAACGCCGCGGGCAACGACCGCTGCGCCTGCCACCTGGGCCATCGACTCGATAAGCACAACACCCGGAACTACAGGGTAATCGGGGAAGTGCCCTTTGACGAAATCGTTCTTCTCGGCTGTGTAGGTGTACTCGCCTACCGCCCCAGTCTCATCGGCCGAAATGAGCTTGTCGACAAAGAGAAACGGCGGTCTGTGCGGAAGGAGACTTTCTCCGCTCAGATTGTAGACATTCTTAAAAACTGGAATCTCCATAAGCTTCCTGCCTCTTTATAATCTTGCCCAGATTTAAGGCTCACGCTTTCTTCAGAACGAGAATGCCGTTGTGCCCGCCAAAACCGAGAGAACTCGAAATGGCGACACGGATGTCGCGCTTTACGCCGACATTCGGAGTGTAGTTGAGGTCGAGAGGCGTCTCGCCCTTTTCCGCGTCGACTTCAAGATCTGGATTTTCATAGTTGATCGTCGGAGGAACGAATCCCTCGTGGATCGCAAGCGCCGTAATGGCCGCCTCAATCGCGCCTGCCGCGCCGAGCAGATGCCCGTGCATCGACTTCGTGGACGAGATATTAATCTTCTTCGCGCCCTCTTCACCGAAGATACGCTTGAAGGCTTTCGTCTCCATCTGGTCGTTGAGGTGGGTCGACGTGCCGTGCGCGTTGATGTAGTCGACCGTGGAACGGTCTTCGACGCCAGCGTCTTTAAGCGCGATTTCAATAGCCTTCACCGCGCCGTCGCCGGACGGATCGGGAGCCGTGATGTGATAAGCGTCGCTCGTCGCGCCGTAGCCGGCGAGTTCGCAGTAGGTACGCGCCCCGCGAGCTTTCGCGTGTTCTTCTGATTCAAGAACGAGTACCGCCGCGCCTTCGCCCATGACGAAACCGTCACGGTCGGCGTTGAACGGACGCGAAGATTTTTCTGGCGTATCGTTGAACTTCGTGGCAAGCGCGCGCATCTTCATGAAGCCGCCCACCGCGAACTCGAGAATCGCCGCCTCGGAGCCGCCGGCGACCACGACATCGGCGCGGCCAGCGCGGATCATATCGAGCGCGAAACCGAGAGCGTCGGTGCCGCTCGCGCAGGCCGTAACGACAACCTGCGCAGGCCCCTTCGCGCCGAGCGCTATGGACACGTTGCCCGCCGCTTCGTTGGCGATAAGTTCAGGAATAGCAAGAGGCGAAAGCCTGTCGGGGCCGCGATCAAAAAGCGTCTTATAGCTCTCGCCAGTCACCTCAAGCCCACCGATTCCGTTACCGATGAGCGTGCCTACACGATCCATGTCGGGCTTGTTTTCGTCGGTAAAGCCGGCATCGCGCCAAGCCTCGACCGCCGCGGCAACCGCGTACTGGGCAAAAAGCGCCATATGGCGCGCCTCGCGCTTATCAAGCAATCCGCCGCCTATAGCGTACTCCTGGAAACCCTTTACCTCTCCGGCAACCTGACACGTGCAGCGCGATGCGTCAAACTTCGTTATGCGGGTAATGCCCGGCGTTCCGGCTTTAATCGACTCCCAAACGGCCTCTTTGCCATTGCCGTTCGCGCAGAGCATTCCGATTCCCGTCACCATTACTTTTTTCATGTCGTTCCTCCCAAAATATCAAAGGTTTGGCCACTGGCAATAAGTTCCAGCATAGGTTAAACCGGCGCCGAAACCGACCATTACAATGTTCATGCCCTCTTTCAGCTCGCCAGCACGAACAGCCTGATCAAGCGAAATAGGCACGGATGCCGCCGACGTATTTGCCGTCGTTTCAAGGTTAAGCCAGAATTTCTCAAGCGGCAGCTTCATGCGGCGGGCAGTAGCTTCGATAATGCGCCCGTTGGCCTGATGCGCGAAAACGCGGTCAAGCTGACTTGGAGTAGTGCAAAGCTTCTCGCAAAGATCCCCGACAACCTTCGACAACTTGCGAACTGCAAAAGCAAACACGTCGTGGCCTTGGAGCGTAAGCTTGGGCGAAATCGGCTCAGGCTTTACAGGTATGCCAGTTGTAGGATCAAGCGGCAGCGCATCGCGGGTTCCGCCTGTGCGCATGATGAAAGCTTGCCCCTTGCCGTCGGCACCGAGAATCGTGTGCGCCGTCGTCTTTGTCGAGGCAATGCCAGGAGCTTCGTCGTTTCCAATAACAAGAGCGCCTGCGCCATCGCCGAAAAGAATACACGAAGAGCGGTCGGTCCAGTCAAGTATCCTAGTTAGGCACTCAGAACCAATAACGAGCGCCTTCTTGTCGGGATAGAAATTTACAAACCCGCGAGCCTGCTCGAGAGCGTAAATAAACCCGGCACATGCCGCCTGCAAATCGAACGCGCCAGCATTCTCGCACCCAAGCATATCTTGGACGACACATGCCGTAGACGGGAACGTCATATAATCGGGCGTGGACGTGGCAAGGACGATGAGCCCGATTTCTTCAGGGGCAACACCGGCCATTTCGAGGGCAGCCTTAGCCGCCTTCGCCGCCATCGTCGAAGTCGTCTCGCCGTCTTCGGCGACGTGTCTTGCACGGATTCCTGTATGAGAAAAAATCCATTCGTCGGATGTATCAAGTACCGCCGCAATGTCTTCATTCGTGACTACCTTCGGAGGAAGGTAACTACCCGTTCCTAGAACTTTTATAGCCATATGTGCGATATTATACAAAACTACTGCCCCCTGTGCAAGTAGGCAGCCCCAAAAAATGCGACATTTGACTAATAACACATAGAAATGATACAATTATAACGATTTAAGATGAATTTTATTGCAATAGACTTCGAAACAACCGCCTACGGTACAGCTCAGACGAACGAACCATGGCAATTGGGCCTAGCCGTAGTACGTAACTCATGCATTGTTGAAACGCATGAATTCTTTTTCGATGTTGAAGGCGCCCCCCCAAGAGCGCACGAATCGGACGCTTTAGGAACATTATTAAGCTCTTACGAAACTTGGGCGCCTTTTATTGAAGGAATGACGCTTGCCGCGCACAACGCCGCAACAGAGCGCACAGTTTTAGTGCGCACAGCCCCCTTCACTAAATGGGGGCCTTGGATTGATACGCTAAAACTAGCAAAGGCAAGGTACCCAAACTTGCCAAACTACACTTTAAGCGCGCTTTGTGAACTTTTTGATCTTGTTCCAAACATCCCGGGGCGGACCTGGCATGATGGGCTTTACGATGCCGTAGCCTGCGCAAATCTTGCAATTTGGCTAAAAACCCTTAATAAAGCGGGCCAAGCGGCGAACGCTAGTTAAACACTTGCCACGGGCCGTGTTTCTGCCAACATTCGCGCACAGATTCCACCGTAGGTTCAACATAAATAGGCGTAGCTTGGTGCCTAAACCACGTATCCTGACGCTTGGCAAGCTGGTAAGTCCGCGTTAAAATCTTCTCGCGGTCATCACCCTCTCGATAGCCTATTGCCAACGCGGCAGTGCGCGAAAAGACTGGATACTCGGCGTGAAGGCGGCGTTTTTCTTCTTCAAGGCCCATAATAAACATATCATTAAGCCTAGACGCAATCCTTTCGCGAACTTTAGCGCGGTCAATTTTAATAACCGGATATGCTGGCGGCGGCTTTTCCCACTTGCGATCAAGGCCACGCAACAAGGCAGAGAAATATAATCCCGTACCGCCTACGATAATTATAGGCGTAGATTCAGGAACGCTTTTAACCCACTCTTCTGCGCGACGCAGCCACTCTCCTGCCGAAAATTCCTCGGCAGGCGTAACAAGATCTACTCCGCCCATATGAAACTCTGCGCGCTCTTCGGCGGAGGGCTTGGCTGTACCGACATCCATGCCGCAATATACGTTCATAGAATCGGCACTTAATATGTACGCGCCCATCTCACGCGCAAGCGCCGCGGCTATCGAGCTTTTTCCGCTGGCCGTAGGGCCAGCCAATATAAACGCTTCACGCATTTTCACTTTGCCTGCGCATTAGATGCACCTTTAGCGCGGCAACAGTCCAATGCAATCATCGCAAACGAAGTACACAAAACGCGATCCGATTCCCAGAAACGGTTGTTCTCATTCGCCCAGCTTCCGTCGGGGCGCTGAAGAGAAATAAGTTTCTGCGAAAGCTCCTTGCGCCAAACGTGGCCTCCGACGC
>JAGBXE010000151.1 GCA_017629455.1 Kiritimatiellia bacterium | reverse complement strand
TCTCTCATTACTCATCTCCCCATTCCCACTTCCCTCCCAAATCGTGTATAATACCTAACACTTATGGAAGCTAAAAAAATCACCATGCAGGGCGGGGTATTAAATGTCCCCGAAAATCCTATTATCCCATTCATCGAAGGCGACGGCACTGGCCCCGACATAACTCGCGCGGCAATGACCGTATGGAACGCCGCTGTCGAGAAAGCCTACGGCTCTTCACGCCGCATTGAATGGCGCGAAGTTCTCGCCGGTGAAAAAGCATTCAAGGCGACTGGTCAATGGCTGCCAAAAGAAACGCTTGAAGCTTGCCGCGACTGTCTCGTCTCCATAAAGGGCCCGCTTACAACGCCCGTCGGCGGCGGCATAAGGTCGATTAACGTCCAAATGCGCCAAGAGCTCGATCTCTACGTCTGCTTAAGGCCAGTTAGGTGGTTTAAAGGCGTTCCCTCCCCAGTTAAGCGCCCTGACCTAACCGACATGGTCATCTTCCGCGAAAACACCGAAGACATCTATGCCGGCATCGAATGGATGAACGGTACGGCCGAAGTCGAAAAGGTTAAAAAATTCCTTATCGAAGAAATGGGCGTATCGAAAATCCGTTTCCCCGAAACTGCTTCTATCGGCATTAAGCCCGTCTCGCTCGAAGGCACCGAACGCCTCGTGCGCGCCGCAATTGAGTACGCAATCGCTAATGACCGCAAATCAGTAACTCTCGTCCACAAGGGGAACATCCAGAAGTTCACGGAAGGCGCCTTCCGCGACTGGGGCTATCAGCTTGCTGAACGCGAATATGGCGCAAAGAAGATTGGCGATGGACCTTGGTGCTCTTTCAAGAACCCGAAAACTGGCACTGAAATCACTGTTAAGGATTGCATCTGCGATGCATTCCTCCAGCAAATTCTCACGCGCCCTGCCGAGTATGATGTGATTGCCACGCTTAACTTAAATGGCGACTACGTCTCCGACGCACTCGCAGCTACCGTAGGCGGCATCGGCATCGCCCCTGGTGCAAACATCAACTATCAGACGGGTGCAGCCGTTTTCGAAGCGACGCACGGCACAGCTCCGAAATATGCAGGTCTCGACAAGGTAAACCCCGGCTCACTTATCCTTTCAGGCGAAATGATGCTTAGGTACATGGGTTGGTACGAAGCTGCCGATCTTATCATTTCGGCGATGGACAAAACGATTGCCGCGAAAACCGTGACATACGATTTCGCACGCCAGATGGAAGGCGCGAGCGAAGTTTCGTGTTCGGCGTTTGGCAACGCGCTTGCCGCAGCTATGTAAAAAAATTAGCCCCTCTTAAATGGGGCTAAAACAAAACCGCTGGTCGTTGACAATTCAACTCCAGCGGTTTTTATTTTAGCGCTAAGCCAAAATCAAATCAGCCCTGCACGCAGGCTTTGCGCCCTAACTCAAACGCCTTCATATTTACGGCGAGAAGTTTTTCTTTCGGACCGGAGAGAAGCTTGGCCATAGCCTTGTGCCAAAGCTCAACCTTAAAAGGACAAAATTGGGAGAGCGCCCCGGCAATTACCATATTCATCGTACGGGCATTGCCAATTTCGTCTTCAGCAAGTTTCATCGCATCAATGAGAACAAGGCTCTTAAACGCCTTCTTAAGCTTGCCGTCAAGATTTTCAACGTCGCTCTGCTGACCAGAAGAGACCGTAACAGGCGTAAGGTAAAGATCGTTCACTAGCGCCTTGCCCGACAAAGCAAGAATACTTTCATTTCTAACGGCTTCGAGCTTATCGAACGCAACAAGAATGTCGGCAGTTCTTTCCTGAATAATAGGAGAGGCGACGCTTTTACCGAACCTAACTTGGCTCGTCACGCTACCGCCACGCTGCGCCATACCGTGAATTTCAGATTTCTTAACGTCAAAACCTGCAATCGCGGCAGTTTCAGCAAGGAGGTCGGCCGTCAAAATAATGCCCTGACCGCCAACGCCGACGAGCGACACATTGACCGTCTTCACCCTTCTACCCTTTCGACGGTGATTTCCGGATCGATTTCGCGTAGGGAAACTTCAATACCCTGCTTAAGCGTCATCATCGCAAAAGGACAAGACCCGCAGTGGCCGACAAGCCTTAAATACACGACCTTGCCTTCAATTTTAACAAGTTCCATATCGCCACCATCGGCCTGCAAACCGCCGCGCAGCGTCTCAAGTCTTTCTTTGATTTGTTCTTCCATAACACCTTCTTCCATCCGAACTAACGGCCCATTAAAACTTAAAACGAGTAGCCGTATTATACCAAATGCCGAAACTGCGCGTTATGTACCAATGAAATCACGGTAAAAACTAACGATTCATAAAAGGCCCTGAAACCGTTGTCATTATTGGCGTAGTAAGCGCCCCTCCGAGGACTATGCATTTAACGTAGACTTTCTTCTTTCCCGACTCATCGCAGGAAACTACAGGTATCGAAGCCGTCCAAACGCGCCCGCCGCCATCGGGCGTCGCCTTAAGCTCAAGCGCATTAGTTCCATTAAGAAGAAACGGTTCAAGCCCACGCCCGTGAGAGCGGTCAATGAGAAGCGACGCTGCAATATCCGCGCAGGGCTGAGCAAGCGTCAGCGTGACATTCAGCCGCCCACCCAGCCGCACGGTATGAGCCCCGTCAGCCGCCTCGGCAAGAATAAAATCCGCAGGCCGTTTCACACATCTAAAACACGAAAGGCCGATATCAAAATTATAATCGTCAAGACGCAAAGTCGCCTTGCGGGGAC
>JAGBXE010000150.1 GCA_017629455.1 Kiritimatiellia bacterium | reverse complement strand
GGGCGCCTTTTAAGTGGCGAGGCGGCAAAGGCGTGCGCCGCTTCGCTTATCGCCAATGAATCTGCGCAATGGCGTCAGGCAGGCTGGGCTCTTTCGGGCGATCTTGCAGAAGCGGAGAATAATTTTGTATTGGCTGGTAACGCCTACGAAAAATGTCTTGCGGAGCCTTGCACAACCGAGGTTGCTGCCGATGTCTCTATCAAATACGCAGGCTACCTTCTTCGCGATGGGCGCCCCAAAGATGCAGAAGCAGTGTATGCGCAGGCCGTAAAGCTTAATGCCAATAATGCCGATCAGCGAGCGGCTGCTTATTTGGGGCTTGCGAAAGCGGCCATGGCGCGAGACGATGCAGAAGCAGCACGCGGGTATGCGACTATTGTGGTTACTCTTTTTGAAACATCGCCTAGTGCCGCGCAGGCAAAGGAGATTCTAAAATGACGCGCGAAGCGAGTAATGACATTATAATATGCGCACTACTCGTTTCGTTAGTGCTCCATGTTGGTGGAATGCTTTGGGTCAGGCCCAAGGTCATGACGACTGTAGCTTCTGGTGCCGAGCGTGTTCAAAGGCGCGGCCCAATGCAGGCGCGAATTACGAATGAAGAGCGCCCGGAGCCGGTTAAGATAGATGTTATAAGCGATGTCGAGCCTGAAGCTAAAGCGCCGCAAGTAGCCCCGACAGTTGCTGTAGTTCCAGCAGCCGGCGAAGATACTCCTTTAGCTTCGGAATTGCGCGTGCCTGAAGTCCAAATTCCTGAAGTCGTATCACGCATTGCCCCTGGCGAGATGCCATTACCGATCCCCGTAGATCAAGTTTCTCCTTCGGTGCCAATTGAAAACGAGAAGATGCTTTCCGATACGCTTTCAGTTGCAAATCTTGCCAAGGCTGATGCTTTTGCTGTAGCACCCGTTACCGATATTTCTATAGCTCCTACAATAAGCGTTGCGCCGCAGCAGATTGACGAGCCGCCGAAGGTGGTAGAGCCTCCAAAACTTACTAACGAGAAGAAAGAAGGGGAGAAGCCTTTTGAGCCGATTCTAGAAGTAATGCCGAAAATCGACGAAGCCGTAGTTGAGCGCGAGAAAGAGGCCGTGCGCGACTTGGTCGATGTTTCTGATGCCGCAGAACTTGCGCCGTTTGTCTCGGTTGTCATGTCTTCAAAAGTTGAAGGTCCTTGGCGTTATTTTAAGCTTCTGATGATGCCGAAGAGCTCGCTTAAGGTTGTTCCCAAAGATGTTGTCGTTGTAATTGATGCTTCAGGATCGATCGGTAGAGATCGTATGCGCTCAATTCGTCTGGCATCAAAGCGTATACTGCGCTCTCTTACAAATTCCGACGACAGGTTTAATATGGTTGCCTTCCGCGACAGATTCTCATATGCGTTTAAACGTTGGCAGTCATGCACGGTACAATCGTTTGATGCCGCTGATGATTGGCTCGATGATGTTGTGCCTCACGGACGCACAGACGTTTTTTCGACGATTGCGTCTATTCTTACCTTGCCGCGCGATCCTTCTCGCCCGATGATTGCACTTGTAGTTACCGATGGCGATGCAAATGCCGGAGTTAAAGATACTTCCGAAATAGTTTCAAAATTCACAAAACTTAACGATGGCCTCGTTTCCATCTATATGTACGGCGTAAAATCTGCCGCTAATAGGCAGCTTATCGATGCTTTGACGCGCGCAAATCGCGGCGAAAGTTTTGTTTTTGAAGGCGGTCGCTCAAAGGCTGGCAGCGGTATCGACGGTCTTTCCGAGCGTTTTCGCGATCCCGTCTTAAGCGACATTCGGATCGTTTTCTCTGCGGCATCTAAGGCCGAAGTGTATCCTAGGCGCTTGAAAAATATGTATCGCGGCGAAACGCTTGAGGTCGTCGGGCGCACGCCATCTAGCGTTAGTGAGGTAGCGTTTTCACTTCGCGGGCTTAATGGTTCTCAAGCGTACGAGGGCTTTTTCAAGTTTCCTGTCGCCTCCATGGCCTCAGGCGCAGGTATTGCCGAGGAGTGGCGCAACGAGCAGGCGCTCGGTGTAATTTTGCAGTAAATAATTTTAAATAAAAATAGGGAGTACGAAAATGACAAACACGAGTAGACGCAATTTCTTTAAAGGTGCAGTCGCGGCGGCAGCAGCTGGCGCGATGGCAGGGCGCGGGGCCTTTGCTCGTACGGCCAAGCCTAAACCGGGCAACAATCCCATTTGGCTAATGACGAGCGCATTGGCCAGCGATAGCAATTTCGAAGCAGTAGCTGCACGCGCGAAGAGCGTTGGTGCGCAGGGCCTTGAGCTTTGTGTTTTCCGCCGCGACACTGACCGTCAGGATCATATTGCAACGCACCTTGATTACGATAATTTCACCCCCGAGCGCGCTAAAGAGGTAATTGATATTTGCAACCGTGAAGGGCTGCGCATTTCTGTTGGTGCGTATGATAATTTAATTGGTGGCCAGGAGAATCTTCAGGTCGTCAACCAGAACCACATCCTTAAGCTTGTGCGAATTGCGGCAATGCTTGGCGGCGACCGTAACGATGTAGTTTGCGGAACGTTCGTTGGTTACGATGTCAATCTTGGCAATAAAGAGAATGGTTTTGAGCTCAACCTTATGAAGTTCAAAAAGGTTTTCTCGCCGATTCTCAAATATGCAAAAGATCTTGGCGTGACACTTTGCGTAGAAAACTGCCCGATGGAAGGCTGGCGTCCAGTTTCTTCAACTGATTGTTACTGCAATCTTCCCGGCTGTCTTGCCGCGCGCAAATTGATGTATGCCGTCCTTGACGATGATTCAAATTTGCAGGAAACGTACGATCCGTCGCATGATATCTGGCAGCATATCGATCCTACCGATGTTATAAATGCAATGGATATCCGTAAGCTTCGCAGAGTGCATATCAAGGGAACGAGGAATTTCCCGACGGAGACTGAAGCTACGCACTGGGGCCGTCTTTTCCCGATGCAGACTGTCGATCCAAAGCTTGCTAAAAAGGCTGGAGTGCCGCTTCCGGGCAGCGAGTGGGATCGCCTCAATTACGAGCCGCGCCTACCGGGTTTTGGCGGTAGCGACAGTTGCGATTGGGCGAAGTTCCTTGAAAACCTTATGGCCAAAGGCTACAGCCATCCGTTTGTCATCGAGAACGAAGGTTGCAACAGCTCCCACACGGGCAATCTTGGCGCAACGCTTCAGGGCTTCAAGGCTACTATTTTAAATACGGCTCCCGTAATTTGGCCGCTTGGCCCTAACGGGTATGAGTTTGATTCTTCAGTGTTAAAGCCTATGGTCAATCCTGGGGTCAATCCCAAGGTTGTTACGATGTCGGATCTCGTCTGATGCAGAAAAAACCTGGAGATCATATTTTGAAGGTGACGGACATTACTCGTCCGTTCACCTTCGATCCAACGCGTCCGCTTGAAGTTGAAGTTGGCTGCGGCAAAGGGCGGTTTTTAACGTCGCTTGCCAAAGACAATCCCGATTGCGAATATCTGGGCATTGAGCGTATGCTTGAGCGCGTTCGCCTTTTTGACGGCAATGCCGCCGCGGAAACATCGATAATGCGAAGGTCCTTCGGCTTGAGGCGTTGTATACTTTCCATTATCTTTTGCCCGAGCACGGCATCAGAAAGGTTTATGTCTTTTTCCCAGATCCGTGGCCTAAGCGCAAGCACCACTCTCACCGTCTGTTCGGGCCGCTTTTCCTCAACGCATTGTGGAAGCGCCTTGAAATTGGCGCTCGCATAGAGTTTGCAACTGACCATGCCGATTATTTCAAAACCGTTTGTGAGTGTTTTGCAAATGATGCAAGGTTTGAAAAGGTGCCGGCAATGCCTCGTCCGCCCGAAGTCTGGACAGAGTTTGAAACTATGTTCCGCGAGCAGGGCCTTCCAATATATTCTGCCGCGTGGAAGAGTTTGCCTGCCGACGATGCTCCGCTTTCGCCATTGACGATCCCGGCGGAGCTCGAACCGAGAGAAGGTATCATAAGGCGTTCAACTTGATATTTTATGAAGACTACCACATTAGAAGATTTTCAAGCATCGCTTCTGGCAACCGGCTCGTACCGCACGAAGGCCGAATGTCGTTCGCCGCGCCGCGCCAAGCCGTCTGCGTGGGTGACGCTTCGCTACACTTGGGGCGTTACGCAAGTCTTTCCTTATTGCGCAATCAACGAGCCGCTTGGAAGGCTTACTACTAGGACGTGGTCGCGCTCGTGCCTTAAGGCGGTTTCTACGGCTGAAAAGCTTGGCATGGAGTGCATAATCGAAGGGTTTGAAGAGCGTATGAAGTATGACGGCCCCGTCGTCTACCTCTCAAACCATATGTCCATGTCTGAGACGATTATGCTGCCGCCTACGCTCTTGGCGTTTGGGCCTTTTAGTTACGTAGCCAAGGCTTCGCTTGCACACTTGCCGTTCCTTGAGAAGGCGGCCGATCATATGCGCATGGTGCCAATTAGCCGCACATCGCCGCGCGAAGATTTAATCAATATTCTTAAGACGGGTACAGAGCGTCTTAATGGCGGCGACAGCTTCTTGATATTTCCTCAAGGTACACGCTGTGAAGTTTTTAGCCGAAATAAGTTTTCATCTATCGGCGCAAAACTTGCCGAACGAGCAGGCTGCCCTGTAGTGCCGATCGTTGTTGATACGCGTTGTCAGCCGACGCGCAAGAAAGGGCTTCTTAAAAAGGTGTTCAAAGATTTTGGTCCTGTAGATACGTCAAAGGATATTCGTATCGCCGCAGGTCCTGTAATACCATGCGCCAAATCTAAAGAGCTTCATGCGGCGTCTTTTGATTGGATGGCTACGAAACTTGAATCGTGGGGGCTTCCAGTCGAGCGTTGATAAAAACGGAAAGGGCAAGGGTGAAAAAGTATGGGCATATTTAAGGCATACGATATCCGTGGCGTTTACGGAGTTGATTTTGGTGATGATGAGTTTTATAAAGTCGCGCGTGCCTATGCGCGCTTTTTGGGCGTTGCCGGGCGCGGCGGGCGCGTAGTTGTTGCGCGCGACTGCCGCAAATCAAGCGATGCGCTTTTTGCTGCGTTTGCTCAGGGGCTCGTCGATGAAGGAGTCGATGTCATCGATATAGGTCTAGCTTCTACGCCCATGAGTTACTTTGCTAACTCATACTTTAAGGCCGATGGCTCTGCGATGATTACAGCCTCGCACAATACGAAAGAGTGGAATGGCTGCAAGCTTTGCCGCGGCGGAGCAGTGCCGATTTCAGGTGCGTCGGGCTTAGCTGATATTGAAAAACTTACTGCCGAAATAGGTCCTGGAGAGCCACCGTCAGGTGCGGGGGAAATTTCTAAGGCCGATGTTTCAGCGATGTACGCTGAGCACGTTCGTTCATTTTCGCATATGAAGCGCCCGCTTCATTTAGCGCTCGACTTCGCCAACGGCATGGGCATAGCGGAATCCGCGGCGTTTGCGGGCTCCGACATTTCGTTTGATGCGCTTTACGCCGATTACGACGGCGATTTCCCGAATCACGATGCAAACCCCTTGCACCATGAAACACTCGCTGATCTTCAAGCGTTAATGCGCTCAAATCCCGGCAAATATGCCTTTGGCGTTGCCTACGACGGAGACGCCGATCGTGCTGGTTTTCTTGATGAAAAGGGTGGTATTATCCCGATGGATTTTATTACCGCGCTAGTTGCTAAAGATCTTCTCGCGTCAAATCCCGGCGCTGCGTGCCTTTACGATCTGCGTTCGTCGAAGGTCTGCGAAGAGACGATTGTCGCATCGGGTGGTAAGCCTGTTATGAGCCGTGTCGGCCATTCATTTATAAAGGCGCAAATGCGCGAGAATGATGCTATTTTCGCAGGCGAACTTTCTGGGCATTATTATTTCAAGGCAAATTCAACGGCAGAGTCTTCGGCGATGGCGACTTTCGCTCTGGCAAATATCGTTTCAGCCCAAGATAAGCCGCTTTCGGAGTTGATTGAGCCTTTGCGGAAATACTTCCAATCTGGCGAAATTAATACAAAGACTTCAACGCCGCCTGCCACAATTCTAGCTAACATTGCCTCTGCGTACGCAAATAAGGCTCGCGTATTTGAGCTTGATGGCGTTTCCGTCGACGCATGGGAGAGCGAAGGCTGGTGGGCGAACGTAAGAATGTCAAATACCGAGCCGCTTGTGCGCCTCAATCTTGAAGGCCGCACTGAGGAGATTATGCAGAATAAGCGCGACGAATTTCTCGCTCAGATAAGGGCGTAGGGAGCGTTCGTGTCGGTATTAGCGTCAGTATTGCTGGCTGTTACGATCGTCGCGCACGATCCTGGTTATACTACGTCGCTTGCCAATCATTTAAAAAGGTGGCTTGGAGCGGAAGGTGTTGCTGCTAATGTTGTAACGCCTTCCGCGATGAAAGCGGCGCTGAAAAACGAGCGTCTTGCGTTTTTGGTCGGGTTTTCTTCGCCGTCAAAAAGCGAGATAGAGACTCTTCGTTCGTTTCGTTCGCGCGGCGGGAAAATGGTCGTCTTTCATTCTGCTTCGCCGGCGTTGGCTGATATGATGGGCGTAAAGCCCGTTGGCTACGCATCTGCTCCTTATCCAGGTTCGTGGAGCCGGATGGATTTTTCGACTACGTTTCCCGAAGGAATGCCGCGCACAATCCGCCAGTCGTCGGCTGTTCTCCAGCGCGCTCGGCCGGTAAAGGGCAAGGCAAGGGTTATTGCAACTTGGGCCGATAGGTCGGGTAAGTCTACTGGCGAGCCTGCGTGGATTGCTTCATCGTCTGGCTATTGGATGACGCACGTACTTCAAGCTGACGGCGATGAGGATATGAAGGCGCGGCTCTTGGGGGCAATAGTTGGCTCCATTAATCCTAAAGCGTGGAATTACGCTTCGCACAAGGCGAGGGTTGACGCGTCGGCAGCAGTAATGCGTCAGCTTGCTTTGAAGCAAGTTCCTTTGAGGGGCGAGATTCATGCCGTATGGGATCAGTCGGGGTGCGGGCTCTATCCTGGTAATTGGCCGTTGACGATAAAGGTTCTTAGAGAATCGCGCGTGACCGATCTTTTCGTCAACTTTGCAGGCGCGGCGTTTGCGCATTATCCTTCGTCAGTTCTTCCAAGGTCTAAAACTTTTGAACAAGAGGGCGATCAAATTGCCGCGTGTTTGGCTGCCGCAAAAGCTTCTGGCATAAGAGTTCATGCGTGGATGATTTGTTTTTCGGCTACTCGCGGCACTGCCGAGCGTATGGATATTTTTCAGCGCAAAGGCTGGCGCCTTAAAGCTACTAATGGCAAGTATACAGAGTATTTGGATCCGTCGCTAGCGGATGTTCGCTTGTATGTTTTATCGGCGGTTGATGAAATGCAATCTCGTTATCCACAGTTAAATGGTATTCATCTTGATTTTGTCCGTTGGGGTGATAGCGCCATAAAGCCGAAGAATGCTGCATCGTACGTTTCAGCTTTTGTTTCCGACGCAAGGCGCCGCGTAAAGCGTCCGCGTTGGCTTACTACGGCTGTCTACGGCAAGTATCCTCAATGTGTAGCGTCTGTCGGGCAGGATTGGTATGGATGGCTTAATTCTGGTATTGTCGATTACGTCGTTCCAATGGACTATACGCAATCAATGTCGGTGTTAGATTCGCTTTTCCGCCAACACGCTTCTCCAAAATCGCACGCAAGGCGTACGATTGTAGGGCTTGGGGTG
>JAGBXE010000149.1 GCA_017629455.1 Kiritimatiellia bacterium | reverse complement strand
T
The DNA here is from genome assembly GCA_017629455.1 of Kiritimatiellia bacterium. The sequence continues at coordinate 3,129 of JAGBXE010000149.1, read as the reverse complement.
CCAAAGAAGCTGCCCGCACACGTGATCGCGCACGTCCCAACCACGAATCGCTTTCTGCCAAAGAACGTGCGCTGCGTGTTCTTCCGTCCAGGGCATAGCCTTAACGTAAGGAGCATCGGGATCGGAATGGAAGAATGCCGCGCGCCATGCACCATACTCGCCGTTTAAAAGCTGATTTGTGCGGCAGAGTACATGTTGGTAATTGCGCACTTCACCCGAATAGCACCCACTCCAGTTTTGAATAACATTCCAATCGGCCCCCGTTCCGTAATTGCATGTCGTAACAGCACGCCCTTTAGGCCCGGATAGCGGATCTAAGCGGTGAATAAGCTCGGTACATTCTTTAGCGAAGTCTTCAATAATAACGCTCTCATTCTGCAAACCCCAAAGTGCGACAGACGGTGAATTACGACGCTCTTTCACCCACTGTTCAATAGCCTGAAGGAAGTTTCGCTTAAACTCGGGCGTATCAAAATACGTATGAGTAGAAATCTGCGGCCACCAAACTATACCGAGCTCATCCCAGTGGCGATTAAACCTTAAATCGTGCGGCTCATGCCCGTCGCGCCAGAAATTCATCCCCAAACGCTTTAATTCAGCCGCCCTTGCATCGATCTCCTCCTCGTCAAATGCCGCGTTCGACCCGAAACGATTGTCGGTTTCACACGTGCCATGGAGGAAAACTGGCTTGCCGTTCAAAAGGAATCTATGCTCGTCATTTCCATGCCTGTCCTTTGCAAACGGATAAATGGGCCACCTATAGGTGGCGAAACCAGTCCTGACGCGCAAATGCTCATCACCTACGCGAACATCAAAATAATAAAGTTTTGGATTTTCCGGTGACCACCGCTCTGCGGACGGGATGGCGAACGACATTTTATTGGTAATTGCAGTATAGGGAGATAATGTAACTTCTTCAGAGGCGACAATCCCCAATTCCGGACATTCGACGGAAAGAACACGCTTACCGCCAAGTGCGGCAGACGTAATCTCCGTTGTTACGAACGCCCTCTTGCATTCGCCATCATGCCATATGTGGACACCAAAAGGCGCTATGCGAACATCATCGGTCGTCTCAAAGCGAACCTTCCTGAAAAGGCCAAACGGCTCTGGGCCTTCACTACCAATGCCCGAGCACCCTCCGCAATGCCACGGCAAATCTTGAATCTCGGAAGGATGATCACAAACGACTTCAAGATTGTTTACCCCGTCAATAGCAACATTAGTAGCCTCAAGGGTAGTTACAAGGCGGCCAGCAGGGCGCCTTTCACATAAGACTTTGCCGTTAAGCCTGACAGTAAGATACGAACCTGCGCCTTCAAACACGAGAAACGAACGGCGCTTGGCAAGGTTCGATGCCGTAAATGTTCGGCGATAAACGGCACTACCATGAAGATTGCCATGGCGAAAACCTCGCATCCCGAAATAATCATCCCAATTGTGCGGAATACGGATTTGAGAACGCTTTACCTTAAGGCCCTTCTCCGAAGTCATCTCACTTTCCCAGCCTGTATTAAGGTCTATGGCCGAGCCAAAGGATGATACGCATATTAATGTAGCGAACGCCAAAACAAGCGACTTGATCGTTTGAATCTTTGATGTCTTACGGCAGGAACTTTTTAAAAGTTCTTTAACAGCTGAACGCACTTGGCGCTTGGCCGCCGATAATGGCGCATCTACTGTGCACCCTGCGGCATGAACATGCCCACCACCGCCAAAGCGAGTAGCGATTTGTGTAGCATCCCAATCGCCGCGCGTGCGAATGGAGCAGCGCGTCTCCTTTGTCCGGTCGGGGATTTGATAAAAGAAAAGAGCAATCTCATTGCGCGAAACAGAACGGGGAATTTCGATAATATCCTCAGCGTCTGCCTTGGTTCCGCGCACAGATCTAAAATCGTCGCGCGTAAGTGTTACTTCAGCAACGCGGCGATTCTTCCACACATGGAGCGTGCGCCAAGCGCGGCGCTTAAGTTCTATTGCTCTTCTTGGGAACATACCGTAAATTACATCATTAATCCAAGATGTCCTAACGCCATGTTTTAAAATATCAGATGCAGCCCTAAGCGTTCCGGGCTGAGTGCAATCGTATGCAAAACGCCCAGAATCCGTGATAATGGCTACCCAAAGAGCTTCTGCGACAACACGATCAAGAGCCCATTCGTTCCATTTGGCAAAGCGCCAGATAAGTTCGCCCGTTGATGAGGCATCAGGATCAAGAATTGTAACGTCGGCAAAAGAATTATTATTCGTAACGTGATGGTCAATACAAATCTTAGGAAGCTTCTCGGCAACGGGCCTTACTTCGGCAGGCATTCTTTCAAAGCCGCTGTTATCGACTGCGATAAACAAATCGAATGATTTTTGACGGCGAAGTTTCTTAACTGGAACAAGATCTTCTGCCCCTTCAAGAAAACCGAGTTTTCCTAAAGCATTAATATCGGCGGTAGCTACGGCGTCTTTGCCAACTGCCTTAAGAAGCCTAACTAGGGCAATCATCGAGCCGAGCGAATCCCCATCGGGACTTAAATGCCCCGAAACGAGAATACGCTTAGCACGTAAAATCATCTCGTTAGCTTCTGCGAAATTCCGTCTCATAGCATTCATGAATTGTCCTTCAAGAGCTTAAACAAGCATTCTACCACCGATAGCACGGCGCAAAGTAAGAGGATCGGAATATGCAATGCCCGAATCAGCCGGCAAACCAAATGCTAAGCGCGTTACCTTAGCGCCAGTGCCGCGAAGAATCTCAGCTACATAGCCTGCTGTGGCATCGCCATCCATATCTGTTGAAATAGCCAAAAGAACTTCTTCAACGCCTTCAGAAACGACCCTGTCGACTAGCTGGGCAAAGCGCAACTTCTCAGGCCCCATATGACGCGCAGGCGCAAGCTTACCGCCTAATGAATGGTAACGCCCACGGAAAACACCAGTCGACTCAATAGGTAAAATATCAGCAGGCTCCTCCACTACGCAGAGAATCTTGCTGTCGCGCATTTCATCGGAACAAAAAACACAAGGATCGCTGCCTGTAACGGTGAACGCCCCGCATTTGGAGCAGCACACTACCCTGGCGGCGGCCATATCAAGCGCTTCCGCCAAGGGTTTAAGCAAACGATCCTTTTCACGAAC
>JAGBXE010000148.1 GCA_017629455.1 Kiritimatiellia bacterium | reverse complement strand
ATTCTCTTTAGTCTCCAGTCGTGCTATTGTCAAAGATCAGGTGCTCAACCCACATCGGGGCGAACGGATGCGTAGTATATCAAATCTCTTTCCCCCTTGTCTAGGGGGTAAAATAAAAAAATTTCACAACCGCGATTTTTTGTTTTAGGGAGCCTCACGAATTCATTGGCAATGCTAGGGCCAGGCCCCAAAATAACTTCATTTTCAAGTCTTAATTCTTCTATTTCCGCAAGTTTTCCTTATTTTCCCTCCTCCCAACCTCCAGCCAGGCGGCGAGGGATGAGCCATTATGTTACGTGCATGTTGTGGCGGAATTTGCTCATCGTCATATTGGTCATGGATTTGAAAAAGCGCATAAATGTTGTTTGCGAAAGGCATCCGCAGAGGGCGGGGATGGCAGAAAGATCTCGAGTAGGATCGGCGAGCAAAGTCTTTGCGTATTCTATTCGCCGCTGGCGTATTTCATCGCGTATTGTGCGCCCCGTCGCTTTGCGGAATCTCATATCCGCTAAACGACGGCTACAGCCCATTGCCGCCGCGACTTGATTTGAATCTAGATATGGACTTCTATAGTTTGCTTCAATGTAATCAAGAGCCCTAAGTACTCCCCCTCCACAGGAAGAAAGAATCCTCGTAGATGCTCGGCGCACAAGTTCTTTTGGCCCAAACAATATTGTTTGTGGCTTGGCTACTGAGCCCGAGACTATCCGATGCAGTGTTGACATGGCGAGATACCCGCAGCCTTCAAAATCAGGATGCACACTTGTCAACGTAGGGCTCGAGCGTTCACATAGAAAAGTATCGTTGTTTATCCCAGTTATACGAAGCTCTTCCGGTATAGATACTCCTTCTTTTCGGGCCGCATCGACAACCTTCCTGGCAAGCGCGTCGGTTGCCGCCAACAAACCGCAAGGCTTCGGCAGCTTTTTGATTTTCTCCGAAAGCGCCAGCGATTCGTTCAGCACAAAGTGAGCTTCGCCTGTAGCAAGACGCAGAAATTCATTCTCGCGTTCTCGGTTCCACTCTAGCGAGCGCGAATCGCGCACAAATGCGTAAGAAGCAGGCTTACCTCTAGCAAGTTCCTTAAACGCCATGCGCACCGATGCTTTTGAATCATGGAGTATTCGCCACCCTTCTTGTTTTTCGCCTGAAGAATATTGGTCGATGTAGACTACGGGAATTCCGGCAAAAAGCCGCTCGGGCGTTCTAGCCTTCGAAAGCCCGCGCTCTACTATACAGCCCAATGGTTTCCAGTGGCTGATGGCGTTGCGGATTTCCGCCGGGCGCAAGTTGATTTCAACGAGCTGAACGTCCCAGGGCGAGCTTTCGGCATAACGCAGCGCCCCAGCAACCTTTTCTCGTGATGGCGACAGGGATTTCGTCTGGAAAAAAAGCACGGTGTTCATGACGGTTTATTATATCAGATATTTCCTAATTGGATAGTAGATAGTTTCCGATTTGGATATATTAAAATCCGTTTCTTTTGTTATACTTTAATTAAATAAAATAAACTAGGAGGTTTTATGTCCTTTAATCTCGCTTCTTGCTCTTTGCTGGCAATGCTTCCATTAATGTTGTCGGCATACCCTGTAATAGACGATACTCCAACGCGCGTACAGACGACGCTCACTGTGGATATGCCCCTTATCGGAACGTTGCGGCCAAAAAGTGTGGGGCAGCTGTCGGCTTCGCGCTGGACGCTCGATTGCGGCGGCATGGACCGTGAGCACGCCAGCTGGGACGCAGTAAGAGAATACATTGTGCCGCTCGGCATCGCCCGCATAAGGCAGCAAGGCGGATGGGCGCGCAGCGAAAAAGATCCCGGCAAGTTTGATTTCGCCTGGCTCGACCGCGTTGTGTTCGATGCAAAACGCATGGGCGTTAATGTATGGATGGAGCTTTCTTACGGCAATCCCGCCTATCCAGGCGGAGGCGGGCGCACTCTCGCCGCGGGGCTTCCGACATCCAAAACGGGGCTTGCCGCGTGGGATCGCTGGGTTGAGCAGATGGCCAAGCGCTACAAAGGCGTTGTGCGCGACTGGTGCGTTTGGAACGAACCCGACATAAAGCATGCAAAGAACGATCCTGTTTTCGCCGCCAATTTCGCCATCCGCACCGCCGAAATCGTCAAGCGCGAAATCCCCGACGCTTCAATTGCCGCGTTTGCGCTTACTCGCGCTCGCGCCGACTTTGTCGAGCCGTTAGTTAAGGAACTTAAGCGCCTAGGCAAAGAACACCTTTTCACTTCAATTGCTTATCACCATTACAACGCCAATCCCGACGATGGATATGAAGGCGTTGAAGAGTGCCGCGGCATAATTGCAACGAATGCGCCGAACCTGAAACTTTGGGAAGGTGAAGGCGGAACGTGGAGCGAATGGGGCGGCGCAGGCGCACTTCGCAGAATGCACTGGACTGAAACTTCGCAGGCCAAGTACGACCTCAGGCGCTCTTTGGGCGACCTCGGCCACGGAGACGACACATCAGTATTTCACATCTGCGATCTAGAATACAGAACTTCCGGTTTTCACGATGGCTTGGTGCGCTACGGTCTTCTCAAGACTACTGGTCAGGCAGAAGGTTTCCGCGTCCTCAAAGTAAAGACGGCGTACTACGCCATTCAAAACGCCGTATCTGTTTTCAATGACGATCTTATTTCGCTCGCCAGCAGCGGCACGGCTCAGATATCGGGCTTTAAGCGCGGCGTAGCTTATGAGTGGCGCCATCGCGAAAGCTCTTTGCCTGTCGTCGTTTTCTGGGATGCCGCCAACATCCCCGGGAATAATTTCGCAACTAAACTTGTCGATGTTTCCGTTTCAGCGCCGCCCCTTTCTAATCCAGTCTGGGTCGACATCTTTACAGGAAACGCATACGCCATCCCAGTAAAGCGCGTAAAGCAAGACGGCAACCGAACCATCTACACCGTTCCTGCCTACGACTCGCCTGCATTTATTGCCGACAGAAGCATACTCTCGCTTGATAAGTCTTGGTTTGTTAAAAGCCAGGAAGCAAATGCAGCTAAGAAATAAAAGGCAATACCGATGAAGAATAAATGGGGGCTTTTAGCGTTTCTGTGTGGTACGTTCTTCGTGTACACGATAGACCGCGCCCTTCTCGGGCTTTTGGCTATCCCCATACAGGAAGAAACTGGAATATCTGACATTCAGTTCGGCATCCTCAACTCTGCCGTATTCTGGACATACGCCGCAATCGTTCCATTCGCAGGATTAGCTGGCGACAGATTCGACCGCCACAAAGTAATAGGTCTAGCGCTAGTTTCATGGAGCCTTATGAGCCTTATCGCAGGTTTCGCTCAAGGCTTCTGGTCGCTTTTCCTGCTTATTTCAGTTGCAATAACAATTCCCCAGACATTATATGGCCCTGCCGCGAACGCCCTAATAGCTTCTCGCCATATTGAAACGCGCACTGTTGCGCTAAGTTTCCATCAGGCGGCGTTCTACATCGGCTGGTTCGCTTCTGGTTCGGCGGCGGCGCTTGCGCTTTCGCTTTTAGGAACTTGGCGTGCCGCTTACTGGATAATCGGTACGCTCGGCATTCTGATGGGAGCGTGGTTTCTTATCTTTCAGAAAGGCTCTGCCTCTTGTAAAAGTACGAGCAGCAGTTCTACGCAAAAAACTTCGTTCAGCGAATCACTCAAGGCATTTTTCGGCTGCCCCAGCGCGCTTCTTGCAGCGTCTGGATATGTCGCAATAGTTTTCGTCGGTTTCGGTTACAGCGCGTGGGGGCCTAAGTTTATTGCGCAGAAATTCTCGCTCTCGCCCTCGGCCGCCGGCACAGGAGTAATGTTCTGGCATTTTGCCGCGGCGCTCGCGGCAATCGTCGTAGCAGGCTTCATTACCGACCGTGCCGTCCGCCGCTGGCCGCGCTTTCGCCTTGCAATGCAGTCGATCGCGCTTCTTGCAGCAGTGCCGATGCTTTCGCTTTTCGGCTTAAGCTCATCGCTGATTACAGTTTGGTTTGCCGCGGCCGCT
>JAGBXE010000147.1 GCA_017629455.1 Kiritimatiellia bacterium | reverse complement strand
GAATGTGTTATAATGTTTTAAAAATATTATAAGGATAAGGTGTTTATGAAAAAAAATAATTTTATTATTATGATAGCAGCATACGTTGCAACGATAGGTGTTGCGCTTGCTGCTGAATACTTTGTTTCTCCTACTGGCAATGACGAAGCTGACGGCTCGGTGGGTCGTCCTTGGCGTACGATTCAGCGCGCCGCGAGTGCAGCTATAGCAGGAGATGTCGTGACTATTCGCGCCGGCATCTATCGTGAATGGGTCAAGCCCGCCAATGCAGGGCGAGCCGATGCTCCCATCGTGTACAGGGCAGCGCCTGGAGAGAAGGTCGTCATTACGGGATCAGATCCAATTACAGAGTGGAGTCGCCGAAGCGATGGCCTTTGGGAAAAAAACATTCCTTACGATACTTTTGGAGGGCTTAATCCTTTTACCGATTTTATTCAAGGGGCGTGGTTCTCGCCGAAAGGACGTAATCATTTCCGCACGCGCCTCATCCAAAATGGCGAGCCTCTCGAACTGCACGGCGAAGATATTTACGGTAAGATGACAAACGGCATTCCTAAAATTGCCACAGGTCACGCAGCTCTTATCCCTGGAGTCGTTTCGGGTACGATTTATGCAGCCTTTAAGAGCGACCCAAATGTCGTCGTTCCTGAACTTGTCGTACGCCCCGCATGTTTTTATGCATTAAAAACGCGGCGCGATTATATCGTTCTTCGCAATATCGTTTTCAGAAACGCAGGTCCGCAATGGGGGCATCCTCGCGGGGAACAGGCTGGTATTGTCGGCTCAAATTGGAGTAGAGGTTGGATAATTGAAGATTGTGAAGTTTCAGGCTCGTCTTGTGCCGGCATTACTTTAGGGAAGTGCGCCAACGATTTTGACGCTTTTTGGACGGATCGCAAGCAGAGCTTTGGTCTTTGGGGTAAAAGACTCTTTGAACGCGATCTCAGCGAAGTCGGACATCATATCGTGCGCCGTTGTCGCATAAGTGATTGTGGACAGGCGGGGATATGCGGTGCATACGGTGCGGCTTTTTCACTCGTTGAAGATTGCGAAATATCATATTGTCATTGGAAAAAGCCTTTTGAAGGCGCGGAAATGGCGGGTATTAAATTCCATGCTCCCGTTGATTCGATAATACGCCGTAACCGTATTCATCACAATGGATCTTTGGGAGGAATATGGATTGATTGGATGGGGCAGGGTACTTGCATACAGGATAACGTTCTTTGGGCCAATCAAGGGCACGATATTTATCTTGAGGTCAATCATGGGCCGATTCTCCTCGAGGGTAACGATATGCTCTCGAAAAATTCAGTATGGTTTCGGTCGAACAACGTCGCTATCATAGGTAATAGAATATACGGCAATTTCACGTGCGATCGAGATGAAGACAACGGCTCTCGCAAGACGCCGACACTTTATCCTCATTCAATGAAGATAAAGGAATTATTTGTAAGTACTCTACCTGGCAATTTCATTTTCATCAACAATCTCATGCCAAATAAGCCTGATTTCGGTAAGAGCATCGAATATCCCTGCCGTTTTGAAGATAACTGGTATGTGCCACGCGATTACTGGAAGATAGATGACGTTAAGGGAACCGTGGCGGTTAATCCGCCAGCGGGATCGAAAAAGCCCGTTTTCAAGCGAGTAGACAAAGAGCGCCTCGGAAAGACCGTCCTTCTTGACCAAGAGTTTCCAGAATGTTCAGGCTCAATAGCAGGCGAATTATAACGATATTAAGGCAACGCTTTATATTAGACTTACATATGGAATTTTGATAAAAAATGAAGGGGGGGGATTTTTTTGCAAATAACGCAAGGTTTCTCATTGACAGCGATGTTGCTGTTATGATACCATAGGGACAACTCAAATAAATTCTATTCCGCCTATGGGATAGCAATAATTTTAAGGAGCATAAAATGAAAACATATGTTAAAGGTGTTCAGCTATCAACTAAGGTAATGCGATTTATTTCGCCTCTTATGGCATTATTTATCGCGCACGATGCATGGGCGGCGGCGACAAAATGGATATCCAGCCATGGCGGAGATATGCAAGCTGAGACAAATTGGCAGAATGGTATAAAGCCAACGAGTTCCGATCACATCAATATCATACTTAACAACGACAAGCCTATTACACTTTCCGAGGACCTGACTGCCACTGGCGGCAACAGCTATTTTACCGCCAACTTTGAGCTTGCTCTAACAAACTCTGTCGGCGAGGCACGGACACTGTCTCTTTCGACGTTCTATGCGGGCGGAGGTTCGAAGACGGTTAGCCTGACGGCCGGAACACTGGCGTTTTCAGGAAACCTCTATATGGGCGACAGTGGTACGTCTTACAAGAACGATACGTTCATCGTCGACGGGGCAAATACGGCTTTTGCTGGCGGAACAATCTTCGTAGGCACAAAATGCCCGAACAGCACCTTTATCGTGCAGAACGGCGCAACGGTTACGGGTTCACGCCTTTACGTCGGGCGTAACCAACTGAACGAATCCTCCCCATCTACGAACAACTGCTTCCGCGTGACGGGAGCGGGATCATCGGCGACGTTCTCCTACGAAACCCAATATAGCACTGATTCGGGCGTGTCATTTGGCGGAAACGGTCTTTGCCGCATCGAGGTGCTTGACGGCGGATGTTTGACAGTTACTAATCTTGCCGTGAGACGCAACCCGTCGTATGCGACGCTCCCATGGTATGGAGACAACTCAGTGCTGGTCTCCGGCTCGGGCAGCAAGGTTGTCATCAATGGAGCAGGCGGCAAGGGCTTTTGGCTTGGAAGCGCCACCGCACCGGGCTGCTCGGTTACGGTCGAAGACGGTGCCACATGGGAAAGTTATGGCGAATTTAAAATCGCCGACGGTTATGTGACGAACGCAACGTTCCGCGTCGCTTCCGGCGCGTCGGTGAAGCATTACATCTATGCGGTAAATGTCGGCACGGGCGAAAATGCCAAAAACGCAGCATTGGAGATTGATAACGGTGTCGTGGAATGCTTGAATTACCCTATATATGTACAGGGCGAAGATAGTCATATTTCAATT
>JAGBXE010000146.1 GCA_017629455.1 Kiritimatiellia bacterium | reverse complement strand
GCGAACATTATGTCCGCCTGGATTTCGAAGGCTGGCGTTATTTTGCGCTTCAGCTGCGTGAACGTGACGCGTACGACTACTTCAATCATAAGTGGCCTTATTCGCATTATAGGCTTAATACGGCTACAGAAGTTTATCGTACAGAGATAATGGGACGCACCGTTGAACGCGTCAATCTTTGGCTTAACGATGTGCCGGTCAACGGCAAGACTCGTGTAGAAGTTTCGGCAGTGCGCGCTATTGGCCGTCACAAAGCCGTCACGAAAAATGCCGTAATAAATTTCAATGGCCGCGAAATTCCGGTGCCGTTTGAAATGAAGTCAACGGAAGTTGCTGAACTTGTCGATGGTTATTGGACTTTACTTGGCGATAATGGTAGCCCCATCGCGCGCAAAGTCGGGCCTAAAAACCTTAAGACTATTGCCGGTAAAAATACCCTTTCTTGGATTGGAGACGCTGGCAATGACTTCCCGCGCGCCGAGGTAACTCTTATTTCAGTCGGCAAGGGCGACGAGGCCTTTGTAAAGGAGGCTACTAAATCGCCGCGTTTGCAGTTTGAGCCCGAGCGTCCGCTTATTTATAATCCATCTGCTGGACTTTCTGCCAATCAGACGGTTGTCACGCGGCCGAATGAGACTGCGCAATTGGAGATAAGAATTGTTGGCCCAATTGAAAATCCAAGCGTAAACATAGGCAATGTCGCTTACGATTTCAAGTGTACGCTTTTAAAGAATGATATTCTCCGCTGCGTTAATGGGCGTGATTGGCGTGTTATCCGCGTTAAGCGTGGTAGCCGCGAAGTTATGGCTCAAGGCACGCTTGAAAGGCCAATCCTTCCTTTTACAGGCCGTGCATGCGTATCGATTACGTCATCTAATCTCGCTACGGCCAAGGCAAGGATAAGCGTTGCAAAACGCTACAAACGCTGATTAGCATTTGTAGCGTTTCCTATCAATTGTTTCTTAAGTGAAGTTTTACGCTGGTCAGGCGGTAGGTAAAGCCGCCGATTCAGCTTGCTTTATCAAAGCTTCTTTTAGGTTTTCAAAGTCGGCGCTTTGAGAAGGCTTATCGTTCCAGTCGATAAATGTCTGTTGAGCTGAAAGGAAGAATTTTCGCGCTTCGTCCTTGTCTGCGAAAGAGAAGGTCGAGGTCAAAAACTTTTCAACAACGTCGAACATGATTTTCTGACGTTCTACAGGCGTTGAAGCGTCAGTCTCGCTGAAAGCGTTTTGCTGGAGATATACGGCATCAAGGAATTCGGCCTTTAAGTATGTCGTAAAGTCTTCTAGCGTTGTTCCTTCTTCGCCAACGACTTTCATCATTTGGCTAATTTCATTGCCTTCGCGGAGAATCTTTCTGGCTGTTTCCACGCGTTCAGATTCGATGACTGGACGGTAATGGCTCCAGCTGTCGAGCGGATCGATTGCCGGATAACGGCGAGCATCGGATCGTGCGCGAGAAAGCCCATGGAAGCCGCCAACGACTTTAAGAGTTGCTTGTGTGACCGGCTCGTCAAAGTTGCCGCCTGCAGGGGAAACTGTGCCGCCAATTGTGACGGAGCCTGTAGTTCCGTTACGAAGCTTTACGCGACCTGCGCGTTCGTAAAATGCGGCAATACGGCTTTCGAGGTATGCCGGGAATGCTTCTTCGCCGGGAATTTCCTCAAGGCGGCCGGAAAGCTCGCGCATTGCCTGCGCCCAACGAGATGTTGAATCGGCAAGGACAAGCACGTTAAGCCCCATCTGCCTAAAATATTCTGCAAGCGTTACGGCCGTGTACACCGAAGCTTCACGCGAGGCAACAGGCATTGATGAAGTGTTGCAAATAATGATTGTGCGCTTCATCAGCGACTGACCAGTTTTAGGATCGACAATCTCGGGAAATTCTTTGAGCGTTTCTACGACTTCGCCTGCACGTTCGCCGCACGCGGCGGAAATTACAACGTCGACCTTTGCGTATCTGGCTGTAGTCTGCTGAAGAACTGTTTTGCCAGCTCCGAAGGGGCCGGGAATGCAGTATGTTCCGCCGACAGCAACAGGGAAGAACGTATCGATCGTTCGAACTGTTGTAGCAAGAGTTTCTGATGGTTCAAGGCGCTCTGAAAAACATTTGATCGGCACTTTAACAGGCCAGCGCTGCATCATGGCAACGTTTACTTCGGCAGTATTTTTAGCGGTGCTGTCGGAAGGGGTGAGCGTTGCGATGATCTCCGTTACCGTGTAGTCGCCTTCGGGGGCGATCGACTTAACGGTGTAAGCTCCGCGCAGTGTGAAGGGCGCCATGATTTTGTGCCCCGGCATCGTTTTGTTGTCGAATATGCCTTCTGTAACCCACCCAAGTTCATCACCTGCAAATACCCTGTCGCCTGGCTTTGCGGTAGGGTGGAAATCCCATTTTACATCGCGTGGAAGGCCTGGTAGGTACATTCCGCGCTGAAGGAAGTAGGCGGCAGATTCAGAAATCTTCCCGGCTTCTTCGGCAAGTTCAGAAAGCGGGTTTTGAAGGCCGTCATATACTTGGGCGAGCATCCCGGGTCCAAGCTCCGCGGCAAGCATTTCGCCAGAAAATTCAACTTCAGTTCCAACGCGCAAGTCGGATGTGGATTCAAAAACCTGCATGTCGCAAACGCCGTTTCTGACGCGGACTATTTCGGCCATCAAGCGCTTGTCGCCAAGGATAGCGTGCCCGACTTCGTTCTGGGCTACTGCGCCATCGAAGCGGACTGTTATCATGTTGCCGTTTACGCCAGTTATCTTGCCCTTGGTCATTGATATACTCCTCAAAATTATCGTTGCCCGCTTTCGGGCGTCTGATTAGACATATCGGTTAGCTTTACGTATGCAGCATTTCCGTCGGCTGATGAAATCAAAGCGCGCTTTAAGGCGATCTTAAGACGGATAAAGTATGTTAAAAGCGCACCTTTGCCAAGTGGTGCTACCGGGTTTGTAAGTTCGCCTGCTGCGTCCCACCAAACTCTATCTATCATTTCATCGCGGCGGAAGATATCGTTTTCTGCAAAACATTCTCGTATTCTCTCGCGCCAATAAATTGCGCACCCATGCGCTGCGCGCGCATCAAAGGGGCGGCCGCGACACGCGGCAACTGCATTTCTAAGCTGTGTTTCGAGATCGCACCATTCATCCGTCAACTTTGGTTGCTCGCCGCCTAAGTGGGCGATGAATTCATCCAAAGTTATGGCAGGCTTTTCTCCAAATGAAAGTGCCGGCAGGCTCGTTACTATGTAGTCGAGATTCATTTAGCCGATAAGTTTAGCTAAGTCGGCACGAAGGCGTTTCGATATTTCAGCGGCGATAACCTCGGCCGTGAAAGCGTGCTCAATTCGGCCGCCGTCAATGCGCACTGAAAAACCTTCGTCTGCTGATTCATCGAGAACCAATGAAAACTCTCCAAGGTTTGCAGATTGCGCTTTTAATGTTTCGGCGAGTTTCGCCCCACATGTAATTTCGCCCTTGCAGGAAAGCTCTTTAATCGCGCTTTCGACAAGCTCGCATATTGTTTTTTCGTCGTTGAGAGACGTGTTGACATCTTTAATAAGTAGGCGCTCAAGAAGCGTGTTAATCGCTTCTTTTGTTTCTAGTACAACATCGCGAGCGGCCTGGCGTATTGATTCTTCTGCGCGTGAAGAGTAGTCGGCAGCTGATTTCTCAGCTTCGGCTTTAAACTTTTCAGCTTGTAATTTAGCTTCACGGACGATTGCTTCGGCTGAGGTTTTGGCGTCGCTTATAATGCGCTTTGCCTCGGCATCGGCTTTTTCTACGCCTTCGCGGTTGATTTTTTCCAACAGGCTTTGAATGTCTTGCATTTCGCTTTAGCTCCACTCATTTAAAAATGCGCCTCAATTATAGCAAAATTTCCCCATTCGCGTTCATATAATTGGCTATAATGACGGAGCGATTGTGATATAATACTTGCTATGAAAATGGTTGTTTCTAAATGCAATTAAATTCCTTTTTTTTCTACTCACATGAAAATGATTTGCCAAGTATTATTTGTCATTATTCCACTCGCCCCATTTGCATTATCGGCACAAATCAAATTTGAAGCGCACAACCGCCTTTGGACGCTTGATGAGATAAAAGCTGGGGTGGAAGATTGCGAAAATAATGTAAAAATCACGTATCCTAAAGATGGCTTTTCGCTTTCAACCATTACTGAAAACGGTGTTGATCTGTCGTATAAAGGTAAGGTTGGCAAAGGGCGTACGGCAACTACTAAAGTTTTTGTCGTTCCTGCGTTAATATATGATCGCGCCAAAGTTCGCGTCAGCATCGACAGCGATGCAAAAAAAGACCGCGTATTTACTGTGCGCTTGACTCGTTATAATGATGGGCCGAAATACGGTGGGCGTGATTTTTCCGGCATGATGAATGTAGCAGTTGATTTTGATAAAGCAAAGAAGCGCAAACTTCCTGACGGCACGTGGGAGGTTGATGTGCCCCTTGATATGGGGCAAATTGCCGATTTCGTTTGGGGTGGCGATATGTTCGGCACATGGCTTAATAACACCATTACAAAGGCGCCGTATAGCGTCCGGAAAGGGCTTGAGAATTATCTTGATTTTGAAATTCTCCCGCGCCTTGTCAAGTTCCGTAGCCCCATGCAAGATGCAAGAATGTGTCCTGATCCAAACTACATTAGCGCAGTTACTGTTCATAGCGCCGAATTGAATAAATCGGGCCTTTCGTTTGAGGTTATTCAGTCTCAGACAGGCAATGTTTTCGGTGCTGGCGAAAAACCCGAGACATCCGTAAAAGTGTCGGTTAATCGCCCTGGCAAATGGGAGATTCGCCGCACGATACGCGATGTTGATGGTGCAGTTCTTTTAGATGAGGCGCAACCATTTGAGAGTGAGCAAACATTTACATTTGATCTTACTCAAAAAACGGTTGGGTGGTATGGCTTAGATTATGTGATTACTAGAGATGGTGCAAAGGTCTTAACGCACAATGCATCTTTTGCCATCTTGCCGCCCGACACCCGCACAGAAGGTATTGGTGAAGGGCCGTATGGTTCGTGGAGCTACGGCGGGGCGCATTATAATTTAAAATCTCTCAACGAATATGGGCCACTTTTTGTTAAGGCTGGTCTTAGGCGTTGCCTTGGAGTTGCCGGAACTAACGGCCATCCGTGGAAAATTTCGCCTCCTGCGATTTCTTGGCCGGGCGGCAAGCGTTCCCGCGAAGAGATTATTGCCGACATTCGCCGTCAGCGCAATGAAAATCCTAACGTCACAACGTTTCTTATGTTCCATGAGAATGCGCCATGGGGGTATCAACATGCTTGGGAGCTTACTGGGCAGAAAGTTCCTGATCCTAAAGAGTTTGGTAGTGCCGGGTGGGTTGTGCCCGGTGTTCAGACGAATGGTTTTGCAAAGCGTCAGCAACGCCATAAAATGGCAATGGAAAGATGCGGCCTTATGCGTAAAGAATTTCCAGAAGTAAAAATAACACTTGGAAATTCATTGGCATCAACTGAAATTATCGCAGAGGCTGTTCGGGATGGATTACCGAAGGAATATTTCGATTACATGGGGATTGAATCTGTCGTGCGCAATCAGCTTCCCGAACGCGAAGGGGATATGTGTTTTCAGGTGGCCGATATGATGATCCAGCTTGCCAAACATTTCGGTCACGAGGAATGGAGGCCAAACGCCACGTGGGAATCGGGCTATCGCACAGATACGCTTATCGGCATCGATAAGCAGGCTGCGTGGCAGGTGCGCGATGTCCTTTTAGAGCAAGCTTGGGGTTTCCCCGACATATTTATCGGTATTATCACCGACTGCGGCAATTCGTACGGCGGTAGTTTCTGGGGCGGAAGCGGGCTTTGTAAAAGGGCACCAACGGCATATCCTAAACCTGTTTACGTTGGCGTAGCTACGGTAACTAGGCTTTTGGATAAGGTCGTATCGTCTCGCCGCATTTCGACTGGCGATGACTGTATTTATGTACACGAGTTTCTGCGCAAAGACGGTAAGCGTGTTTTAGCCCTCTGGACTACGCGCGGCAAAGCGCAACTTTCTCTTTCTCTTCGCTCAAAGGATGTTGAATACGTGGATTTTTGGGGCCGCGAATATAAGCCTTTACGTGATACGGGCAGCTTATGGTCCATGATTACAAAAAAGAGAAATTCGCTAATTGAGGTTACTGAGTTTCCTAAATATATTCTCTCCGATTCGTCCGTCATTCTAGGAGCGAGCGTTTCTTCTCGCACATTCCCAGGGTGGGATAAAAAGCCAGATGATGCTAAAGAGATTGCTAAAACAGATAATGTAAACGATTGGGCGCTTGAAGGAACGACAAATAAGACAATAGAAATAACGACAGGGCCTTTCTTGCCGTATCGAACGCTC
>JAGBXE010000145.1 GCA_017629455.1 Kiritimatiellia bacterium | reverse complement strand
TATACTACAACCATGAAAGCGACAAAAATTGCAATCATCCTTATATGCATGTGCTTTTCGGCCTCATTCGCGGCAGAAAAGCCTAAAGCTGAAATTCGCAATATCCGAATCACATCTCCGCGCCTTACAGTTTCTCGCGCACGGGCAAATTCAAATGCAATTGTTACTGGGCAGTTCGGCATTGAAATGTCGTTTGCCAAACCAACGGTAAAAACACCTGTTGTGAGGCTCACGGCCCTTTGCGAAGTAGATGGTATTCTTACAGTCCACTCCATTTTCCTCGACCGCCCCCTTAAAAACAAGGGGATGAACCGCTCCGACATATTAAAGGCATTCAAAGATAACGCTATCGAAATACCTTCCAAAGAACGCGAAAGCGCCTACCAAGACCCTGCTCGCTTTACTCCGCTCCTGCCAGAAATCGCAAAGGACGCCTATTCAAAAACTTTATACGTTACAGGCGAAACTAACAAAGGCTTCTTCAGGCTTGGGCGCGCAAAAACTATGCCTAAAATTCTTTTATGGCGAATTGAAATCTGGCAGAACGGCGTAATGGCAAAATCCTGGGAATCTTCCTCAAATGGCCTAGGTTCGTACAACTTGCCAAGCGATTGGCACGCATGGAAGAAACACCCTACAAAATTTCGTTATGCAGCCGCACACTGAAAGAAATGTGGTATACTACCAAAGGAATTTCCGCTGTCGGCGTGCGCAAGCAATGCTGGAATACGTCCTGGCGTTTGCTTCGCTTCTGATTGTGGTGTTGATTCTAACGGTACTTATCAATGTGGCGATTAAAAGCGCATATCGCACGGAAGATCTAGTAAGTTCGGAATGTCCCTGACATCCGACTTCGCGAAAGGAGAAGCATTATGATGAAAGCACTGAGAAGAGGCCAGACGATGGTTGAATACATCATCATCGTAGCGCTTATCGCGATTTCGCTTATCGCGGTTTTCACATACCTAAGCCGCGCAATCGGTAAAAAGGCTGCTGGTGCTACTGAAGCGCTCTCCAGCGAAGAAGGCTCCAAGGCTAAGGAAGCCGCCGATTCAATCAGCGAAGACTCAATTAAGCAACTCGGAGAATAAGTGCGTTCAGGCGTGCGTTCAGGTCAGGCGGCGGTTGAAACGTTGCTGGCCGTTTTGGTCGTAACGTTCGTCTTTCTTGCTCTCTTTCGCCTATCCCATATGCTCACGGGGAAAATCCTCGCTGAGCATGCGGCTATGCGTGTAGCGCGCGCACGTGCCGTTGGGTTTAACGATTTTATGTGCATTAAAGCTGCTCGCGTGTCTGTTATGCCCGTAGCGGGCAAGCGGCTTTGGCCAGTAGGAAAAGAATTCTCCGATAGCTCCTTAATTTATCGCGTTAGAACATACCTTGAATCTCCTGATGCTTCGCGTGCGAACGGGCTGTTGCAGTATGAAGGCTGGGATAAGCTCCAAGTCGATCCCGGCGATGCCGGGCAAAGTGTCGTAATTCTTCAAACCGATTGGTTTAAGCTTGAAGGCAAGGCGGGAGTCGAAGACGGTTACACTTACTACATGGAGGGCGGCCAATGAAAATGCGCCATGGACAAGCTGCCCTCTATCTGATACTTGTACTTGTAGCGCTTACCGTTCTTATCTTAATGAACACGAGCGCCTTTCTTGCAGTGCGCGCTAAAAACCACGCCATGAACGCCGGTGACGCGGCCGCCCTAGCATCTGCACGCAAACAGGCAGAACTGCTAAATGAAATAGGCAGACTCAACTTGCGCCATGCCGAAGCTGAATGGGCTCACAACTGGGAAGAAGCGCGAGATATCGTTGAAAAGCAGCAGCGCATTGCATTTCTTGGCCCCCTTCAATGTCTACGCGAAGCAAATGAAGCCGCCAGAAGAAATGGTGCTAAAGCTTCGCCGGAGATGTCAAAAATACTTTCTCGCCACGTTCAAGATATACGCAACTTCTATATTACCAACCCTGAATTATTTCCCGAACCTTGGGATGGAGCTTGGGAAGAATACGCACGTGAACTTTCTTCTATCGCTTCAGAAGGTATTTTTGCCGGATGCGACAATATCGAATTTCTTAATGCTGTAGAATGTTTTCCTTTATCGTCTAAATCCTTCTACTCGCTAATCGAAGGCGAAGCTTGGTGTAAACTTGTAGTTGCAGGATGGACCGATTTACTTAATCTCGACCTAAACAACCTGCCTCCTGCAACTAAAATGGAAGTGCCGAGCGTCGTTAATTCCGAAATCTGCTCCTTACATCTCGAAGCAAAAGTTTTACCGCCCATGGATCCAGGCGATTTAGAAGATTTTAACGCGCTATTAATCCGAAATGGTGCCGTCTTCCCCGAATACCACGACCCAAATGCAATTGACGATCGCCCTGATGACGACATTTCGCGGATATACTTTTTCTACGATCAATCTAGATGGAATTCATGGTCCGATCTTATTAGCAGCGCTAAGCTTCCGCTTATTGGCACCGTAAAACCCGTTTTCAATGTCAGAGGTTGCTTTAGCATATTTCGAGTTTACGAAGATATCCCCCAACTTCTTGCCGACAGAAAACGCCTTGGCACATGGAATGCCGCGGCAAAACCTTTCGGCACAATAGAAACATCTTCCGGTAGGTCAATAGTGACGCACGAAGAAGCTAAAGGCCTAGTCCTTCCAGCATATGAAGCAGTAAGGCTTGTGCCTATCGCAATTGCCGACGGCGGCAACGATCGCTCAACTGCCGATGGCCATTGGTTAAGCCATGTGCGCGACCATATACCCCTACTATACTTAAATGGTGCAAGCTCCCTTTTGCCTACTTGCCGATACTGCGCAAGTCTCTTAAAGTGGAACAATCCCGAATACCGCTCGCGCGTATCGCAGTGGATTGATAAAAACGCAGAATCATGCCGCCGCCCATCGCCAAGCGGCCCAGGCCCTACTGGAGGAACATCATATGCGCACTAAACGTGGCCAAGCATTGATGGAACTAGCCGTAGGAATGTTTGCCCTTACTCTTGTAGTAAGCATTCTCTGCGCATTTGCAACATTCTTTGCAAAGTCGCTAAGGGTACAAAATTCGCTCAGAAGTTCCGCCCCTCAACCAAGCGGCGAAAAAGTATCATTAGGCGAGTTTCTTTACCCGATTGTCGGCAAACACCACCTTATCGTCCAAGAAAAGGTAGTGATGCCGCCAACTTCTTTTTCGAAGTAACTTACGATTGCCTGCGGGCAAGCGCTTCGTGGTATTCGCTGTAGCCGCCTTCAAACCAAACGGTTTTCCCATCGGCGCCAATCGAAAGAATATGCGTAGCAATGCGGTCGAGGAACCAACGATCGTGGCTGACGACCATCACGCAACCGCCAAACTCTTGTAGACCTTCTTCAAGCGAACGAAGCGTTGCGACATCAAGGTCGTTTGTAGGTTCGTCGAGAAGAAGAAGGTTTCCGCCGCCAGTAAGAAGCTTTGCAAGATGAACACGATTGCGTTCACCGCCAGAAAGAACGCCAACCTTCTTCTGCTGATCGCCACCGCGGAAATTGAATCGGCTACAATAAGCGCGGCCATTCATGAGAGTAGTACCTGCAAGTTTAACAAACTCGCCGCCGCCAGTTATAGCTTCGTAAACAGTCTCATCGGCGTTAAGCTCGCTGCGCGACTGATCGACATAACTTAATTTAACTGTTTCGCCAACAGAGAACGTACCTGAAACTGGTTTAAGCTGACCGGTGATGAGCTTAAAGAGCGTCGTCTTTCCTGCGCCGTTTGGCCCGATCACGCCGACAATTCCGCCGCGCGGAAGATCAAAGTTAAGGTCTTCATAAAGAACCTTGTCGTCAAAGGCCATCTTAACATGCTGCGCGCGAACGACGAGATCGCCCAAACGCGGCCCCGGCGGGATGCGGATGATAAGATCATCTTCCCTCGTCGAAACTTCCTGCTTCTGAAGCTCTTCATAACGTTTAACGCGTGCTTGGCTCTTAGAATGACGCCCAGACGGGTTCGTCTGAATCCACTTAAGTTCATTCTCAATAAGCTTCTGCCGCGACTTCTCGGCCTTTGCCTCGCGCTGAAGCATCGCCTCTTTTTGCTTAAGCCATTCTTCGTAATTACCCTTGTATGGATAGCAAACGCCGCGGTCGAGCTCAAGAATCCAATCGGTAACATCGCTAAGGAAGTAACGATCGTGAGTAACGACAATAAGAGTACCCTTAAACGGCTTAAGATATTCTTCGAGCCATTACACTGTCTCGGCGTCAAGATGGTTTGTAGGTTCGTCGAGAAGAAGCACATCGGGCTCAGTTAGAAGAAG
>JAGBXE010000144.1 GCA_017629455.1 Kiritimatiellia bacterium | reverse complement strand
TCAGGCAAAGGTATTGGGCGCGGCGAATCTAATCATCTTAAGTATCTTCCGCAAGCAATATCGATGAATGATTTTATTTTTTGCGTTTGGGCGGAGGAAACGGGTTTTGTTGGGTCTGTTGCACTTTTGTTGTTGTTCGCGCTTCTCCTAACAGGTGGATGCAGAACAGCAATAGTATGCGCAGACGGGCGTGGGCGTTTACTTGCGTTAGGTTTTTCTACGCTTATTTTTGCTCATGTTTACGTTAATATAGCCATGTCTATCGGCATTGTTCCGATAACTGGTTTACCGTTGCCGTTCATTTCATCCGGCCGAACGTTTTTAGTCACAGTGACTTGCGCGCTTGGTCTGGTGCAAAGTGTTTCAATTCATAGGGAGGAAATAGAATGATCAATCTGTTTGGATGGCTTAAAAGGTCGCGCACGAAACGCGAAATAATAATAAATGTTGAGCGTCTCGAAACGCGCGTAGCGGTTATGGAAAATGGCCGTCTTGAGGAGTTCATGGTTGAATGCCCTGAAGAAGAGCGCCTCGTTGGAAGCGTTTTTAAGGGGCGTGTTCAAAATCTTGAAAATGATCTTCAAGCGGCGTTCGTCGATATCGGGCTTAAAAAGAATGCATTTTTGCATTACTGGGATATGACGCCAGATGCGGATGCGCTACTTGACGAAGATGGCGACTCTTCTTGTGAAAGTGATACTGATAACTCCGCACGCCGCGGAGGGCGCCGCAATGGCCGCAGGGCTGACAGGCTTTCAGACGAAGAAGTTGCAAAACGCTTCCCTCCAGGCTCTGAGATTATCGTTCAGGTTACGAAGGGGCCCATTTCCACGAAAGGTCCTCGCGTTACGGCAAACCTTGCAATCCCCGGGCGTTATCTGGTTATGATGCCTGGCACAAAGGTGCGCGGCGTTTCTAAAAAGATTGGTGATGCCGACGAAAGAAAGCGCCTTAAAAAGATACTCGATAAACTCCCTCTCCCTGACAATGTCGGGCTTGTCGTGCGTACGGTAGGGGCGGGCACTTCGGCTCGTGCCTTTGCGCGCGATTTAAGGAGTTTGCTGTCGGTCTGGAACGAGATTCAGGGTAATGTCAAAACCCATCGTACCCCTTGCTGTGTTTTCCACGAGCCCGACCTGTGCGAGCGCGTTATACGCGATTGGCTCACGGAAGATGTCGACGCTATCGTAATTGATGATGCGCAGAGCTTTGAAACGATGCGCTCCATCGCCTCGCGCATATCTCGCCGTGCGAGAACTAAGATTCGCAGGTTTGACGGTGACGCTTCCATATTCGAACACTATGGTATTGAACGCCAGCTTCGCAGTGCGTTCGCACGTCAAGTTCCGCTTAAATCTGGTGGTTATCTCGTTATCGACGAAACAGAAGCTCTCGTTGCCGTTGACGTTAATACTGGCCATTACAAGGGCAAGGGTAATCAGGAAGACGCTATACGCGAGGTTAATCTTGAGGCGGTCGATGAGGTTGCGCGCCAGTTGCGCTTAAGGAATATTGGCGGTCTTGTCGTTCTCGACCTTATCGATATGAAGAGCCGCAAGCATCAACGTGAAGTATTCCGCAGGCTTAAAGAGGCTCTAAAGCGCGACCGCGCAAGGACGAATGTTCTTGAGATTTCTGAACTTGGGCTTCTTGAAATGTCGCGTCAGCGTCAAGATCAGTCGATTCTTTCTCAACATACTTCCACTTGCCCATATTGCCGCGGAAGCGGTTTGGTAAAGTCGCCTATGGCAGTTTCTGTTGAAATTCAAAGGCGTCTAGTTTCGCTGTTGAGAAAAGCGGCTGCAGAAAAGCGTCCATTTGAACCGAAGATTATCATTGCCCCGCAGGTGATGCAGCGTTTGCGTACAGAAGATGGCGCGTTACTGGCTCAGCTTCAGAAAGAGTTTGATACACGTCTTACTTTCGTCTCTGAGTTGCACCGTCATCCTGAAGCTTTTGCTATAATGGACGCTAATACGTCACAAATACTCTACTCACAGTCATGATCGCAACACTGTTTTTAGTGGCAGCGTCCTCAACGGCGCTTTCGTTTACGGCTGATCGCATTGCAGCCGATCGCGTTACCGGTGCAGCTACTGCTACCGGTAACGTCGTAGCTGTTCGTTCTCCTTATACGATGCGTTCCGAATCTCT